>JADFXS010000288.1:0-637 GCA_015233515.1 Deltaproteobacteria bacterium
ATCGGTCTGGCCTAAGTCAAAGCCGCTCCAGCAGACCAGAACCAGGTTTAAGGAAGAATCCCTAAACAAGCCGGGATCAACGACGGCTGTCCAGGGCGGTTCGAGCGCTTCGGTTTGGACTCTTTCCGCTTTTTATGGTTTATATGTGGTCAAGACCGGCGATGAAATGGGGAACCTGCTGTTTTCCGTGTTACGCGAGTATTTGAATTACCGGGGATTGCCCGTGGTCAACTCCTCCGAATTACCCAAGGATGGTTCGAGCCCTGTTCCGGGCTTGACGGTCATTTACCCCGACGATATCACCTTTATTTATAACTTTAAGACCCGTCATCTGGATAATAACCTTAACATAGCGAATCCCAATCAAAAATTGCTCATTTTTGATCTGACTCGGCTCGAGGGAATGCTGGGGAGCCTTAAAATCGGAAATTCCGGCCGCATTCATTTTGAAGGTCGAAATATCTATTTTGGTGTTCCACCTTCCACCGGGTCTAAACCACCTAAGTTGTAAAGAGGTTTTAATGGAAGCCAAGGTCCGGACCTTAGGGGCTCTTTACGCGCGGAGTTTTTTCGTGGAATTGGATGAGGTCCGCCGTCCTTCGGGCGCCTTGGCCCGGAGAATCGTCATTCAGCACCC
>JADFXS010000288.1:653-2018 GCA_015233515.1 Deltaproteobacteria bacterium
TTCCGATCTTGGGACCGGACGATACCTTGATGGTCAGACAATACCGATATGCACTGGCTCGGGAGACCTTGGAGTTCCCGGCCGGCAAACTCGACCCTGGAGAAGACCCGATAGCGGCCGCCCATAGGGAACTGGCCGAGGAAACCGGATATAAAGCCGGCCGTTTGGACCTGCTTTTGTCTTTCGCCCCGGCTGTGGGATATTCCACCGAAATTATTCATGTCTTCATGGCTAGGGACCTGGAAGTCGTGAAGACGGTTCAGGACTTCGACGAGATAGAGCGAGTGGAACGGCGACAGCTGTCACAATTGAGAGAACTGGTCAGGAACGGAGAAATCGTCGACGGAACCACCATGGTCGCCTTGGCGGCTTATGAATGGTTGGGGACTGAGCTAGTCTCTTGATCGGAATGGTGGATTCGTGACGGCCCTTCGGTCTCCGACCCTACCTTTTGCCTGTCCAACTACAATTTCCGACGAGGACCGAGATTAGTTTCTCGAAAATTATATAGTTCCCGATTATTTGGTTTCGAAAAACCGGGTGTTGGTTCCAGCGGTCGGATCGATTCGGACTTTTACCGGCTGACCACACTTGGGGCAACGGCCTTCATAGTGGGTTCCCTGACGGTTGACATAAATCCTATAATAAACATTGCAGCAATTGAACTTGATGCCTAAAAATTTTCGTCCTTTTAGCGTGTCCATGCAGGGAATTATCTTCAGGTGAGGGCCGCCTGTCAAGTATTGTTCCCGTTTATCCTCTGGCTGTAAATGGTTATGCCCTTAGAATGATTATAGGTTTTTATCATCAAGCCGCCTCCTGATGTGCCTGACCTTGATTTTTTCGAGACAGGAGAAGCGGCGAGGCCGGGCAAGGGAGAAAAATTTCCATGGATAAAAGGTGAGACGATCGCGAAGTTTATTTTTACCAGCACGACCTGTAATCTATAATTGGCTTGCTATGTGCTAAATCTTATAAGAAACCAGGGAGGATATCCGATGGAGACAAAGAAAATTATCGTTCCAAGAATGTTCGCGCTTTTATTGCTGGTAATGCTGACCGGCTGTGGTAAGCCGGATGTCGCCTTGCCGGATAATCCGGTGGAACGCGCCGCCGTTCAGGGCTTATATAGTTCATACCGGGAAAGCACGATGTGGGAAGTCAGAGACCCGGTTGTGCTCCGCGTTCAGCCCATGGCTCCCACCAAAAGCTTTGTGCAGGAACACGATCCCAAGGAACTTTATTGTGTCTGTATCAAATACGAAGCCCGCTATAAAGTTCCTTGGACCACGAAAGACTCCAGTGAATGGGAAAAAACGGTGCGAAATATTTTGGTTATCAAAACCAGGGGCGACCAGTTCATGG
>JADFXS010000288.1:2028-3752 GCA_015233515.1 Deltaproteobacteria bacterium
TATGTGAATAAAAATAATTATCAGGAAAAATTATTTGGGTGAACGATAATTGCCGAACCCTTTGTTCGTGGACTATTATTTACGACTGATAGCTTTGTCAATGCACCGCCTCTCCGATCGGCACAAACGAGGAGGCGTTGTCCGGTCACGAATCGACTTCGGTCATTGTATTTTCGCCCATCAGGGTCAGACCGGACTGAAGATTATTTTGTAAACCGTTCCCGAGCCTGGCAGCGACGGTGGGCTACCTGGCTTAGAGCCGCTAATGCATGAATTGCACGGCAATAAATACGGCAACTGCAATCAAAGCGATAATAAAAATAAATGGAATTACCAATACCGCCACGACCACCCGACCTGCGCTGGTTTGATGGACTATAGGCAGACCGATGATCATCAGGACCAGAAGCCATACCCCGCTCATCAGCCCACCGAGAATGGGTACGATGTTCCAGATGTTGGCGGCCGAACCGTAGGCCAAAACCCTCAACGTAGCTTCAAAACCGCCGTCGGCTCCCCCCACGATCATCAGCATCAGATGCTGGAACGCGGCCATGAGATATAAAGTCAGCAGAATCAGAAGAGGTAACAGGATCATCACTCCGATCATACCGATGATGAGCCACATCATGGGTATGTCGGGGGCTTCCGTGCCTAACATGCTCCCGAACATGGCGAAAAGCGCCTGCCAAAAGAGTCCGAATATTCCGCCCACCGACCCCACGATCATTGCGTAGGTCAATGGTGTTTTATGGCCGCCGGTCGCCGGCATCCTATGAAAGAATTCATTCGGTTTGAAAAGAACTTCTTTTGTTGTCGTCCATAGATCGGAGATCAGACTTCCCGAACGTTCCTCCCAGGGAAGGCCTTCCGGAGTGGGAGACTCGGCGCCGGGCCATGGCTGACCAGGATCGTATTCCGCCTGGGGTCCGGACGAAACGGGGAGAGGCGGCGGGCCAAATACCGGCTCTGGTTGGCGCCCGGCTTTGATTTCCGTGGCCAAGTCTTCACGGGCTTGAGGTATTTCCAACGGCGTGGCCAAGCTTTCCGCTGTGGGCAGAGGCGGCGGACCGGGATGACTACCAGGTATAGGCGGAGGGCCATCGATGATATTCTGGTCCGTCGTCATGCCGGAAGCGGAATAATCCAAGTCGAATTTTTGTTTGCATTTGGGGCAAGTGGCTCGCTTGGCTCCCGGGGGCAACTTGGCTGGATCGATTTCCTTGGAATAATCGCAATATGGACAGGATATTTTCACGACACACCTCCCTGGCGGCCTGTAAATCGGTTAATTATTGCCAGTGGTAAAGCCACCACTATTCCGGGTTTCAAGGTTGTGCAACCGATATCAACCTCGGCCGCGCAATAATTTTGATGAGTGTCCAGCGAACAGTCTCACTATACTTTAATTTGTGGCCCGGTGTCCATGATGACCGACAAGCTTTACCAGCGTAGCAAAATCTACATGGACTTCAGGCAATACCTGAAAGCTTCGGGTTCTAAATGGAGTGTGCCGGAAAATGGCATATTCAACTCAATGATCAAGTAAATATTGGCCAGAAGCATGCAAATCATGATGATCATGTAAAAAATTTGAGCGTTGTTATGATCCAAGTCAATGAAATAAAAAGTAAATATGGAAAAAGCCAGCCCCATGTAAATCAAAACCCAAATCGGTGTATAAAGGTTACCGTCGATTTGCAGGTTAGGTTTATGGCTATATC
>JADFXS010000288.1:3858-4387 GCA_015233515.1 Deltaproteobacteria bacterium
GTCGTTTTTGATTTTTTCAGTTTTTTCGCTGGCCGAACCCTGGGCCATGAGCGGCCATTCATCATTCAACACACTTACAACGTATTCTTTCAAGCGACCTTTGAACTCACCGGCTTGAGGCAGGTTATCCGACAGACGGTATAAATTGTTCGCGCACATGGCTTCATTAGAAACCGTGGTGTCCGTGTCGTTAAAATTGCTCCACAAGGTCACTACGGCAAAACCAAGGAAAAAACAGTATAGAGTAGTGAAAAAACTGAAATTTGTGGACATGAGATTTTTTTGGTCTATGTCCAGGTTATGGGGAATCCTCTTTCGTAGTTGAAGCACTGTCAAGGATAAAGCTAAAGTGATGCCCGTAATAATCAGTATGGGCAAGAGATCATCAAGCATGGCGGAACCT
Organism: Deltaproteobacteria bacterium; assembly: GCA_015233515.1. Next base: position 4,262 of record JADFXS010000288.1, read on the forward strand.
CCAATCAAGCAGATCCTTCGGAATTATCGCTTTGCCTTATATCGTACTTCAAGTTGACTCGGAAGACCCTGATTCACTACTTGCGGGCATCGAGGCACGTAACTCCTGGCTGCAACGCTCGTTTCC
>JADFXS010000289.1:0-2038 GCA_015233515.1 Deltaproteobacteria bacterium
ATAAAGTCGCGGATATTCAAATCGCGCGGCTTAAGTTCTATTTCTTTCGCATCAAGACTGGCAAAATCGGGGATATTGTTGACAAGCGCGAGGAGGTGACGGCCGCTCGCCAAGGCATAGCCTAGGTACTCTTCCTGCTCCGGGTTGATTTCGCCATAATCCTTGCTGCGGACAAGGTCTATAAAGCCGATAATGTGGTTAAGGGGTGTTCTCAGTTCGTGACTCATGGTTGAAATAAAAATACTTTTGGCGCGGTTTGCCGCCTCGGCCGCTTCCTTGGCCTGTTTCAGCTCGGATGTCCGCTGTTCGACCATCTCTTCCAGGTGATCGCGATAACGTTTCAGGTCGAGATGATTACGGATTCTTGCTTTTACCAGGGATGGCTTGAACGGCTTGCGGATGTAGTCCACGGCCCCCAGTTCCAGACCTTTGCGCTCATCGTCCTCCCCGATCATGGCCGTGATAAAGATCACCGGGATGTCCTTGGTTGTTGGAGACGACTTTAGTAATGCACACACTTCGTAGCCATCCATCACCGGCATCATGACATCGAGCAGGATGATATCCGGCCGGCCGTCTTTCTTCCCAAGGATATCCAGGGCCAACTTGCCGCTGGTGGCCACCTTGACTCGGTAATCCGTTCGCAAAGCCTCCGCCAGGACCTGGATATTGGTCGGCGTGTCGTCCACGATCAGGATCAGCGGCTTGTTTTTTTCAGGTTGCATTTTCCTTCAGCCCTCGAAATCGTATCTTTTGTCACAGGTGATGCCCTCCAGCGTCTCCAGGGCGTGAGCATAATCGAAACTGTCGACTTGTCGCTGAAATATCATCAATTTTTTGCTCAGGGCTTGACATTTTAAGCTGTCGATCAGCTCCGTTACCAATTCAGGCGGTACGAAATCGTTATCCCGCAGGAGCGCCCGCAGATTCTTGAACAATTCCGCGGACTGCTCCCATCGGCATTTCTCGCACTCGAACCCGGAAGATTCAGGGGAAGACGGCCGGGCGAGCCGGCTGAGGGATTCCAGAGCCCGGGACAAGGCGGAATTGAAACTTTCCAGGCCATAGCCGGTTCCGTTCTCCTTTAATTCTCTTTCCAGGCTTTCCGCCGCCGCCTGGAGTTCAATAGCCCCGAGATTTCCGGCCGCGCCTTTTATTTGATGGGCCAGGGCCGCCGCCTTCTCTTGGCGGCCAGCCCGGACCAGTTCATTCATTTCATCGGTTGCCCGGGTGAACTGCTCCCCGAATTGCTGCAGCAGCTTTTCCAGTAAGGTATTGTTGCCCCCGAGCCGCTTCAGGGGCTCTTCCAGATCGAATCCCGGCAATTGGAGAGTTGCTTTCGCTTCCCTGACGATTGCCTCCACCCTGCAGACCGGAGCGTTTCCCAAACCAGGTTTGAGCCATTTCCATAGAGTGTCCAGTAATTCCCCGGCCATCACCGGTTTCGTCACGTAGTCGTTCATGCCCGCGGCCAGGCAAGCCTCACGGTCTTGAGTCATCGCCGCCGCCGTCATGGCCAGGATGGGCAGGTCATGGAACCGGGCTTCTTCACGAATCCGGCGTGTGGTCTCCAAACCATCCATCAGCGGCATTTGGACGTCCATCAACACGGCGGCGAATTTGGTCAGCTTCAAGGCGTCCAGGGCTTCTTGTCCGTTACCGGCCACGGAAACGACCAGGCCGGCGCGTTCCAGCAATTCCCGCGCGACCTGCTGGTTGACCTCGTTGTCTTCAACCAACAGGATATGCTCGCCTTCAAATGAAGAACATCTTTCAAGTCGCGGGGCGACTCCCTTGGCCGCCGGCCCACCCTGGAGACGGATTATGGCGTCGAACAAGCTGGAAGCCAGCACGGGCTTTGTCAGCACCGCATCCAGGCTCACGTCCTTCGCCTCTTGCAGGAGTTGATCCTTATTGAACGCGGTAAAAATAATGCTAAGCGGTAGAACGGGAATTTCCCCGCGGACGACATGTTCCTGAATTTTGCGGACGACCTCGACGCCGTCCATGCCCGGCATTTTCCAATTGAGCAATATCA
>JADFXS010000289.1:2086-3268 GCA_015233515.1 Deltaproteobacteria bacterium
GCTTCCGGTCCGGCAGCCGCCTCACTGACCACAAAACTCCAGGAAGACAGGATTTCGCGCAGTATCTTGCGGGATGTTTCGCTATCGTCCACTATCAGCGCCCGCATGGCCCGCGGATTAGCGGCAGCACGCGGAATCAGGGCGTTAGGGGAGACTTGCAGGCGAATAGTGAAGCTGAATTTGCTGCCCCGGCCCGGTTCGCTTTCCACCTTGATTTCTCCGCCCATCTTTTCCACCAGGCTTTTGCTGATAGTAAGCCCCAGACCGGTGCCGCCGTACTTGCGGGCAATGGACCCGTCGGCCTGCGTGAATTCGTGAAACAGGCGTTCCATTTGCTCCGCAGTCAGGCCGATGCCGGTGTCCCGCACCGAAAAGCCCAGGGTGGCGTATTTCTCTTCCTCCGCGATTTTCTCAACCTTGATATGAATTTCTCCGGCCTCGGTGAACTTCACCGCGTTCCCAACCAGGTTGTTCAATACTTGGCCCAACCGCAGCGGATCGCCTATCAGCACCGGGGGGATATCGGCGGTTTCGAAAAGCAATTCCAACCCTTTTTCCTCGGAGCGCATGATGAACAGGTTGGAAACGTTCTCCAGTACGGTATCCAGGGAGAATTCCACCTCCTCCAGTTCCAGGCGTCCGGCCTCCACCTTGGAATAATCCAAGATGTCATTGATTATGGAAAGAAGCGCCTTGGCGGAAGTATTTATTTTATTGAAATAATCCCACGGCTTCGACGGAATGTCCAGTCCCATGGCCAGATCGGACAGCCCGATGACGGCGTTCATCGGCGTACGGATTTCGTGGCTCATGTTGGCCAGGAATTCGCTTTTGGCCTTGTTGGCCCTTTCCGCCTCCTCCGCCCATTTTTCGATTTCTTCTTTGGATTCGGTTAATTCATGGCGAAGAGATTCCGAAACCAGGAAGGCTTCCTTCAATTCTTGCGCGTATAGTTCCGCCGCCTTTTTGGCTTTTACCAGCCTTTCCTCGGATTGCTTTTGTTCCGTTATATCTTCGAATATCCAAATGCTTTCCATCGAAAGATTGGAAGGATCAATGGCTTTGCCATACATTCTGATCCAGATTGGAGATACGTCGCGGCGAATCATCTCAAGTTCGGTTTGATAAACGACGCCTTGAGAAAGGACCGGATAAGCCTCTTCCCCCGTAAGATCGGATTTC
>JADFXS010000289.1:3278-3737 GCA_015233515.1 Deltaproteobacteria bacterium
ATATTCGGGTGCTGCGCCCTTCCATTTCCTTGATGGAATATTTGAACATTTCGGCCATTTTGCGATTTACCATCAGCTGTATTCTGTCTTGAACCATGACTATGCCGACGCTGGCGTTTTCCAAGATAATGTTTTGCTGCGTCAATAATACGTTCAGTTTTTTTTCGGCGTTTTTGCGTTCCGTTATATCCCAAAAAGTGACCACCGCGCCGATTAACAGATCATTTTTCCGAATAGGATAAGACCAGTATTCCGTCGGGAAACTGGTTCCATCTTTCCGCCAAAAGACCTCATTATCGACATGAGTGCCGGTTCCTGTCTGTATAGCCTTGAATATCGGGCAATTTTCCCTGGGATAGCCGGTTCCGTCCGGATGAGTGTGGTGAATAAGATCATGCATGTCTTGGCCGTTGAGATCGAAATCAGGTTCGAATCCTAAAAATATAAGACAGGCCGGAT
>JADFXS010000289.1:3802-4376 GCA_015233515.1 Deltaproteobacteria bacterium
TTGCTCTTCCGCGAGATAACGTTCGGCAATCTGCTTTTCAAGTTCGTCATTTGCCGCAACCAGTTCCGAGGTCCGTTCAATTACGAGCAGAGAAACTTTGTGTTCTTCTCCCGAGATCAGAAGAAGGAAGGTTCCAAGCAGGGCGGTGAAGAGCATGCAACCCGATAAAGCGCCCCACACCCACCAGGAAAAATTTTCGACCAGATATTGCGGTTCGGGGATAAAAGTTATGGACCAATCCTTTCCAGGTAAAGCAAGTTTGGTTATATGCTTGAATTTGACCGGCAAATCATTCTGATCAGGAACGCCTGTCTCAGGTGATGTCCTCTTTATTGAATCATATCGGTATATAATCTTCGCTTTCCGACCCGGGATGATTTCCTGCAGATTAAAATCTAGTCGTCCCATATCAAGGCCGGCCAAGGCTCGTTCGATCATGTCATTGACTTTAAATACTCCCAAGGCAAACCCGATAAGCTTTTCGCGTCGGTCTTCCATGGTCTTCGGATGGTTCGGGCGATTATAGACAGGGACAAAGACCAGAAATCCCGGTTGCTGTCTCTCTTGAACCAAC
>JADFXS010000290.1:0-465 GCA_015233515.1 Deltaproteobacteria bacterium
GCCAGGTCCTTCCTGGCCTCGGCTGGCCCGACGCAAGGCTTCGTTGATGGAGCTCATGGCCAACCTTCCTCCAAACGGAAATATGCCCAGATGAAGACCAACAGCAGGGCCAAAACCGCAAAGAGGGCCGGTATCAAGCGAGAGAACTTGACTTCCAACCAAGTGAGGCGGGGACCCGCGCCGGGAAAGTCACCGATCAGTTCCTTATTCGCCTGATGGATAAATTCCGGTCGAACTTCAAGCATTCCCCGAGCATAAGCCAAGAGCAACGCCCTATCGCACAAGGAATTGATCCGTCGGGGGATGCCTTTGGAATACTTATGGATCGGTCCATAGGACTTGGGGTGAAAACGGGCCAGTCCTTGTGAAGCCGCCACGGAAAGTCGGTGGTAAATATATCGGGTCGTATCTTCCGGATTCAGCGGCACTAGATAACAACGGACCGTTACCCTCGTGGCCAGGTGG
>JADFXS010000290.1:504-2018 GCA_015233515.1 Deltaproteobacteria bacterium
GTCCGACCAGAATGATCTGGATCAATTTTTGGTTGTCCGTCTCCAGGTTGGAGAGCATGCGAATCTGTTCTAAAACCGGAACGGAAAGATTTTGAGCTTCATCCAGAATCAGGATGACATTACGTCCGGCGCGCAGTTTTTCGATAAGAAACTCGTTGAGGACCTGAATAAGGGTTTCCCGGCTGGCCCAATGGGCGGCCAAGCCGAATTCCCGGTTTATAGCCCGGAGTAGTTCGATTTCATTCAGAAATGTGTTGAAAATCATGGCAATGTGGGCTTGGTCCCCGAGTTGATCTATGAGCAGGCGGGTCAGAGTGGTCTTTCCCGCGCCGATGTGCCCGGCCAAAAGAACAAAACCCTTACGTTGCTGGACCCCGTAAAGCATATGCTCGAAAGCTTCCTGGTGGTTAGGGCTTAAATAAAAAAAACGAGGGTCTGGCGTCAGGCTGAAAGGCTCCTCGCGAAAATTGAAAAAAGAGTTGTACACCGTCCCGTTTCCACCCCGGTCGCTCTATTCCTTACCAAAAACTCCGATATGATAGACTTAAAGTGTACGCGACTGTCAAGATAAAATCGGAATTTCGGATCGATTGATTATGAGTTGTTAAAATCAAGGCTAGACTCGAAGATGCAGGTGAACACCTTTATCCTCTACTTGGTCCGGGGAGCTTCTATTAATCTTAAGTAGTTTGGCAAAGGTCTATTTCATGGAATAAGATAAAGTCGTCGGTTTGCCTTGCCGTTCCAACTCCACGGAAATATTTTCCAGTTGCTGCACCTGGCGATATAAATTGATTTAGTCTTCGACATTGGCCACCGAGATACCGTTAACCGACAAAATTATATCGTTAGCCCGCAAGCCCAGTTGGTACACCGGCCCGCCGGGGCTAATCGAGGCTATTTTGAATCCTTTCGGGACGCCGTCGGCAAAGTTCGGCTGGATATTCACACTAGACAGAAAATAATTGAAGTCATTGATGCGACGCCCTAAGGCTTCCCGGCTGATGACATATTGATTCGGGCCGACTTCACGCCCGATTTGATCTCCGCCCGGCGCGGAGGCCGGCCCCTTGGAACCTGGCGCTCCGGGAAGTAATCCTTCCGAGCGTCCGGGAGCATCTTTTGAATCTCCTTCGTTGATTTTTAAGAGAATCTCCTTTTCTCCTTGTTTGAGAGTGACTTGGCTACGTTCCACCTTGATCAATTCTGCGGAACCGACACGCTGGCCGACTCGATATAAGTCTTGTTGTTTTGACTTCCAGTCTTCCAGAATTGCCGAGCCACGGCCTTCACTGTCGGTGACGATCGTGCCCTTGAGACGAAAATCGGATTCGGTTATCGGCAAAGATTGAGTTCCGGGAGCAAGTGCTTTGGTTGGTGCGCCCGTGGCTTCGGCCTTGGTCCCGAACAGGCTACGTTCCACCATGGTCTCGTACTTGGCCAAAGGGAGCAGGCGGGGTTGACCGATTCGGGTGGTATCACCCGCGGTGGTAACGCCGGGGTTGCCTTCCAAC
>JADFXS010000290.1:2028-4366 GCA_015233515.1 Deltaproteobacteria bacterium
GGACATGGTCCAAGAGATTGCGGACCAGATCAGTAATCCGACGACCACCAGGTTGGCCAGCCATAAGTATTGTCGGGAAGTGATCGTCAATTCATATCCTATCCGTTGATTGGAAGCAGAACGATAAAATCGAAACGGAGAGGTCGTCTTTCCGGCGCCTCTCCGTTCTCGTTGTTTAGTTTAAGTCCCTTTTAGTCTTATCTCGTTGGTGGTTGAGGGAAACCGGGTAAAGTTTGAAGCCGCGGCATGGTTGTGGTTGTCGTTGTTGTGGTCGTCGTCGTGGTCGTCGTCGTGGTCGTCGTCGTGGTAGTGGATGTTGTCGGCAGAGTAGTGGACGTGGAAGTGGATGCCCCTCCCGGCGCGGTGCTGGCGGAACCCGGGAAGATGACCGTGCCGGTATCTACGGTGAAAAGACCTTGTTCCAACAAGTTTTTCTGCTGTTCCGTGATAGGCGCCGGTGTCGAAGGTAAAACACCTGCGGCGACCGTGGTTTGTGTATTCGACACCACAATGACGAAATCTCCGACCAGGCCCTTGGTTTGCACAAACAGATCGTTTTGAAAAGACGCAATCGTGGTGGATCCATCGGCATTTACGACGACGAGGAAGACGGTGCCGCGAACTACGATAACCGCGGTATCCGTGGATACGGTGAATTTTTTGGATTTATACCCGGTCAGATCGTTGACAAAGCATTTGACTTTGCCCCACAGGACTCGAATGCCGCCGGAGCGTTCTCCCTGGTCCGGTTTGAAAACATATTCATCAATGGTCAGACTGGAACCAACCGCCACACTGATGATGCTTTTATCCACAAAGGCGATGCGAATTTTGCCATCCGCGCCGGTTCTGACCACGTCGTTCAAATAAACCGGCAAACCTATTTTGACCGTTTCAGATGCGCTTTGTCCCTGTCGGCTGATGCTGGCTTGTCCTTCAACGGCGGTAACCGTGCCGACTTGTTGGGCCGACCAGGCCGCCGCGGGAAATAGAATTATGACCGTGAGAAATACGGTCAACAGACCGCGTAATAATAATTTGCTAAAATTTTTGGAGTCCATGATTTGCTCCCTAAAACTGACCGGTGAACATGAGGGAATAAACGTTACGGGTGAAGTTATATGGTTGGACCGCCCCATAATCGATATTGGAGGCGGTATTGGTATTAGTCCATATCATGTCCAATCGTGTGTTCTCGGTGATGTTCCGGCCCAACTTGGCGGCCACGGACATACGGTGGTCATGACGAATCCTGTCGCCATATAAAAGTTGGTTCTTGCCGTAATCAACTAAATCATAAGTGATTCCGATGTCGCCTTCCAACTGGGCCGGTAGGGGAAAGCTGAGACCGGCCCTGACTTCCTTAGTCCAGTACCTGGATGAAGTATTGACGTTGTTCGGTTCTTCGATTTCGTACTGGCCGCCGAAACGGACGACCAACGGCATGGAATCCTTGGTCTGGGGCGGCATGAGGGTATGGAAATAAGTTGCGCCCATGACTCCGTGAACCGAGTCTTCCAAACCGTCGCTGCGGAGTTTACGCTCGATGTCGCCGATCAACTCTATACGGCCGTTTTCTCCCAAGAGCCTGGAAAGAACCGGAGTAACCGAATAGATCGTGACCGTGTCCTTGCCGTTGACAAAATTGAAACTTACGCCGCCTTCCGCGCGAAAGAACCAGGGATCGGCGTTTAAACTATAAAAAGCCCCGGCGGAATGGGAGGTCAGATTGTTGGCGGTCATGGTCTGATATAGTTGGGCGCGGTAAGTGTAAAATACGCCTGCGTTTTCCGTGCGGCGATTAAAAAAATAACCCTTGCCGGTCAGGTTGATGCCCATGCTGGCATCACCTTTGGTTTTGCGTGATCCTTCCAGGCCGTAAATGGATTCCAGATTGACGTTGTCATCGTATTGAGCCGAGAAGGAGGTGATTACCGCCCATCTCTTATAAGTTTTTTCATCCTTCCCGAGTTGTTCTTGCATGGACTTTATCTGTTTGGTCAGACCGGGGTCGGGAGATTGACCCAAGGCTTGCTGCAGTCGGGTGGTGGTCGTGTTGAGGTCATCCTGACGATAGCTTAGCAAAGCCAGGTAATATTGGGATGTCGCGGCGGCTTGGGGATTGACCTGACGGGCTTTCTGGAAGTCGGCTTCGGCCTTGGCATATTCCTTTGTTTCGATATACATGGACCCGCGGGCCAGATAGATATCGGAACGGTCGGGTTTGGCGGCGCTGGCTCGAGAATAATAGTCTATGGCCGTGGCATAGTTTTTTTCTTGAGAAAAAAGCGCGCCTAATTCCACGTTGGCGGCGGCGGCGGCATCCGGACCGAGAGAT
>JADFXS010000291.1 GCA_015233515.1 Deltaproteobacteria bacterium
CCAAGATTTGAGCAAACATCTGGCCTTGTTGATCGGATCCGAGTAGTTGTACTTTTATGACGCCATCGCTCCGAATGTCACCGCGGAATCGGTGAACATGAAAACCGCATTTGTCCAGTCCCGCTACGAACAACCGGGAGAAGGGGACTACCTTAACTGCCCCATGACCAAAGACGAGTATCAGGCTTTTTACCAGGCTTTATTATCAGCCGAGAAAACACCGTCACGCGATTTTGAACAACCTAAATATTTTGAAGGCTGCCTCCCCATTGAAGTGATGGCGGAGAGAGGAGCGCGGACTTTGACTTTCGGCCCGATGAAGCCGGTGGGACTGACAGACCCTTGTTCCGGTCGTCGACCGTATGCCGTTGTTCAACTTCGTCGGGAAAACACTCAAGGCACCTTGTATAATCTAGTGGGATTTCAAACCAGGCTTAAACGACCGGAACAAGATCGTATCTTCAGAATGATTCCTGGTTTGGAACAGGCTGAATTTGTTCGTTGGGGGTCGGTGCACCGGAATACATTTATAAACGGCCCAAAACATTTGACGGAATTCTTACAGTTGAAAACCTATCCAAACATTTTTTTAGCCGGGCAGATATCCGGAGTGGAAGGGTATGTGGAATCCGCGGCCATGGGAATTTTAGCCGGAGAGAACGCCGCCCGCCTGGTATCTGGCGCTCCTTTGCTGTCTCCGCCAAACACCATGGCCATGGGGGCTCTCATCACCCATTTGACCGACCAAACTCCTCGTCATTTTCAACCAAGTAATATAAATTTCGGGTTGATAGCCGCCATTCCACCGGAGATACGCAAAATGGAACGTCATGCTTATTTGGCTGAACGCGCTTTGCGGGATATGGCCATATGGATGCAGGCCGTTGGTTACAATAAATAAAAAAATAGTCTCAGTGTGGCTGATCGTAATTTTATCCTTTATTTCGGTTTCTTGTAGTCCTGGGGTCACGGTTATCCGGCCAACCTCGGACGTTTCTCTGCCCGATCATGTCACCTCCGTGGCCATAAGCAGCCTGACCGGACCTTTGGCCGCCCAATTGAGGGAAGCCATCCGAGCTACCATCAGCCATAATCCCCGTCTGCAATTGGTCGATAGCGGGCCTGGGGCCGTAATTATCAGTGGCCAAGTGGAGTCCGGCCTTGAAGATTCCTCCGGCCGGGACCTGGTTAAAACCGAACAGATCACCGACCAAAAAACGGAGATTGTGACTCGGGATTTATTTATCAACAAGGATTTTACTATAACCAAACCGGTAGTCAAAATTGGAACCGAAGAAGCAGATTTTTTAATACGACGGGCCTTTTTAACTTTTACTTGCACCTTGTTGATTCCCAGCCGAGACGGCTCCAAGTCGATCAGCAAAACCATAAAAATCAACTACGAGGATAAATACGGCGGGATCAATGAATTTAATCGAACAGGCCCCAAACTGGCCGATCTCCCCGCCCCTGAAGCCACCAACCAGCATTTAGTCCGGGAGGCGGCCTTCAAGCTGGCTGAGACTCTGGCCCCTACTCGTTATGTAGCCATACTGGACCTGGGGTCTGGGTTATTGGGTGAGGAAGACATCCGCCTGGGAGTTGACCTGGCTAAGGAAGGTCGTTGGAAAGAAGCGGAAGCCATATGGCAAGGTATCGTGGATTTGAATCCCGACCATCCCGCGGCGCTGTATAATATAGGCGTGGCTCGAGAGCGACTGGGTGACCAGGGGAACCTGATCCGAGCCAATGAAGCTTATACCAAAGCGGCCCGCTTAGGGAACAACCCGTTATACCGGGAAGCCATGACTCGCACTACGCTTATCTTAAGGCAAAATGAAGCGGCAATGGGCTCGAAGCCATAATTCCCCTGAATGATTAATGTCATATATCCGATTGAACAAGCCGGCAAGCGCATTTCCCCCAACGCGCGGCCGGGAGTTTCGCTAGCGAAAGGTTGCCAAGGAGGTCGTTCATGGAACTATCAGGTAAAAAAATCGTTATTCCCACGGAAGATATGTACAATGAATTCGAGCTGTGGTACCCTTATTACCGATTGAAAGAGGCCGGAGCGTCGGTGACGATAGTCGGTTCGGGTCGGGAAAAAACGTTCAAGAGCAAGATCGGGCTGCCGGTAACCGTGGATGCGAATATTGATGAAATCAAGGCGGATGATTTTCATGGGATCGTCATTCCGGGCGGGTTTGCTCCGGACATGATGCGTCGATATCCGCCCATGGTTCAATTGGTCAAAGACCTCGATCGTCAGGGGAAGGTTGTCGCCGCCATTTGCCATGCCGGATGGATGCTCACTTCGGCGGACATAGTTCGGGGCCGGACCTTGACCAGCTTTTTCGCCATCAAGGATGATCTGGTTCATGCCGGCGCCAAGTGGATCGATCAGGAAGTCGTGGTGGATGGTAACCTGATCACCAGTCGTAAACCCGATGACTTACCGGCTTTCATGCGGACGGTGATCGCCGCCTTGAAAAAATAGATTGATCAGTTTGATAGACAGGAGGTGATTGCAAAACCGCCCTTTTGGCCCAACTCTTTGTCGGGCTCAATTTTGAAGTCCTCAAAATACGTCAGTATTCCTGCGGCTTCAAAATTTCGCCCTCCTCGATCCGGGCCAAAATCCCTAGTTTTGCAATCACCTCATAGGTATAAATCTATTTATTCCAGGCGCAATTGTTAAATCGGGCGGGGAGACAATCCTGATCATGAAGGCGATGGTTATCAAACAACTCGGACCGGTTACGGAAGGTCGGCCGATTTTGGAAATGGTCTCCCGGCCTGAACCAATACCAGCCGAAGGTGAAGTGTTAATCAAAGTCTCGGCCTGCGGCGTTTGCCACACCGAACTTGATGAAATCGAAGGTCGGACTCCGCCGCCGGTCCTGCCGGTTACTCCCGGCCACCAGGTAATCGGACGAATCGTGGCCAAGGGCAGCCAAGTCCGTCGCCTCGAGCTTGGCGACCGGGTGGGGGTAGGCTGGATTTATTCGGCTTGCGGACAGTGCCGTTTTTGTGATCAAGGCTTGGAAAACCTGTGTCTACAATTCAGAGCCACGGGACGGGATGTCCATGGCGGGTACGCGGAATATCTGACCGCCCCCGCGGGTTTTGCCTATAAAATACCCGCGGTCTTTTCGGATGTGGAAGCCGCTCCTCTATTATGTGCCGGGGCCATCGGGTACCGGTCCCTACGTCTGGCTGATATCCATGACGGTTTTTATCTCGGTTTGACCGGATTCGGGGCTTCGGCTCATCTTGTTCTGAAAATGGTTCAGCACCGCTATCCGCGAAGCCAAGTTTTTGTTTTCGCCCGTAGTGAGGCGGAACGGGCTTTTGCGAGAGAACTGGGCGCGGTCTGGGCCGGCGACACAGAGGATAAAGCTCCGGAAAAACTGGCCGCGATCATCGACACCACCCCGGTCTGGAAATCAATTGTGGCCGCCCTCAATAATTTGGCGCCGGGAGGCCGTTTGGTGATCAACGCCATCCGCAAGGAGGAGGCGGATAAAACCGAATTGCTGTCTTTGGACTACCCAAAGCATTTGTGGTTGGAGAAAGAAATAAAAAGCGTGGCGAATGTGGCCAGAAGCGATATCGAAGAATTTTTAGCCTTGGCCGCCGATATCCCCATCCGGCCGGAAGTCCAGGTCTATGAACTGGCTGAGGCCGGTCAGGCTCTGCTGGAACTCAAGCAGCGCAAAATAAGGGGGGCCAAGGTTCTGCGGATAGAATAGCCGAGATGCGATTATTATAGATCTGGAGACAAGAAAGGTTCTGGCAAGCCAAAGCCTGGTACTACCTTTCTTGTCACTGGTCCTTTTAGCCGTTTGCTTTTAAGGTGGCAATAATTTCGCTAAAAATTTCATCCGCCCGGTCGTGATCCACTTGGCAGGTCCCGACTTTTTTATGACCGCCGCCGCCGTATTTAAACATTAGTTCCGCAATGTCGGTCCGGCAGGTGCGATTGAAGATGCTATGTCCCACCGTGAAAACCACATTTTGGCGTCCTCGCCCCCAGATAGCCCGCACAGAAACGTTTTGCTCCGGGTGCAAAGCATATTCAATGAATCGGTTGCCGCTTAGAATTTCATCCAGCTGCCGGAGGTCTATGATCACAACATTGCCATCCACGCGGCAATTGACCTTGAGCATTTCCTCATAAGGTCTTTCCTGTTTAAAATATCGTTCCACTCTTTCCTGCACATCCGAGATTTTTAATATTTCATCCACGGTCTTGGAGCGGCAGTATTTTATCATGTCGCGCATGAGTTCCAAATTGCTGATCCGGTAATCCCGATAACGGCCGAGTCCGGTGCGGGAATCCATGACAAAGGATAACAGGA
>JADFXS010000292.1 GCA_015233515.1 Deltaproteobacteria bacterium
TGGCAAGCGCGAAAATGATGGGGTTGTCGCGCATCCGGGCCAACATCGCCGGAGTGAAGGCTCCCTTGGCCGACAAACCCACGAGGACATCCGCCCCCTCCGCCGCCTGTTCCAAGGTTCTCAGGTCGGTCTGGACGGCAAAGGCCTCCTTGTAAGGATTCATGCCCTCTTTCCGGCCCTGATAGATAATCCCCTTGGTGTCCACCAGCATGATGTTTTCCCGGGCGGCTCCCAGCCGTTCGTATAAGCGGGCCGAAGCTATGGCGGCGGCGCCGGCACCGTTGATGACAATGCGGGTTTCACTCAGACGGCGGCCGGTCAGGTCGCAGGCGTTCAGCAAGCCGGCGGCGGAAATGATGGCCGTGCCGTGCTGGTCGTCGTGGAACACCGGAATGGACATCAGCTTAATGAGTTCTTCTTCGATATAAAAACAGTCCGGGGCCTTGATGTCTTCCAGGTTGATGCCGCCGAAAGTAGGTTCCAGGTTTTTTACCGCTTGGATGAATTCATCCGGATCGGTGGTTTTGACTTCTATGTCGAAAACGTCTATATCCGCAAACCTTTTAAAAAGTACGGCCTTGCCTTCCATGACCGGCTTGCCGGCCAGAGGGCCGATGTGTCCCAGACCCAGCACCGCTGTGCCGTTGGTGATTACGCCCACCAGGTTGCCCTTGATCGTGTAATCGTAAGCCTTGGCCGGGTCGTCCTTGATTTCCAGGCAGGGAATAGCCACGCCGGGCGTATAAGCCAAACTCAAGTCCGACTGGGATAAACATTGTTTGCTAGGCGTGACCTCGATCTTGCCTGGGCGAGGAAATTGATGATAATTAAGAACTTTTTCTTTGAAAAGCATGATGTCGACTCCTTGGGAAACAGAATAAGTTATGTTTTTGAAGAATATATTGAAACTAAAAACCCCTTCGGCTGTGGATATCCCAAGGGGTTCAGATAAAAAAGATTATGAAATTCGAGTCTAATGGCCGTGGGCTTCACCGTGCCCTTCACCATGGGCTTCGTCACTATATAAATTCTTGAGCGTTCGAAAAAAGACTACGGCCAAGCCGCATCCCACGACAGTCAAAACCGCATATAATGCCCTCATGAAAATCGGACGCCCCGTACTCCAGTCCCATTCGAAGACTATCGGTAGCATTGTCCCACCTCACGGCCATAAAATATGTCAATTGACGCAAATGAAGTATAATGAGCCTTCAGGGTGGCTGTCAAGATATTTTGCATGGTAACTTTTCAGATAAAGCTCCTGTCGTTATTGACAAACCCCTGATAACCATCATACAACACCTGAGACGTTAATTACGGGAGACTTGAGGAGGTCCATCTGTCCACCAGACGGCAGACCAAGCCCATCAAATTAGGTGGAATCGCCATCGGCGGTGGAGCATCGGTGGTGGTTCAGTCCATGACCAACACCGATACCCGGGATTCCTCCGCCACCGTGGCCCAGATCCAATCCTTGGCCAAGGCGGGATGCGAGATAGTCCGAGTGGCGGTTCCCGACCAGACCGCCGCCCGAGTATTGGATAAGATCAAAGAGGCCTCTCCCATACCGGTGATTGCCGACATCCATTTCGATCATCGTTTGGCTCTCATGGCCTTGGAACGAGGCGTGGACGGCCTGCGCATCAACCCCGGCAACATCGGCGGCCCGGATAAAGTAAAAATACTGGCCGCGGCTTGCCGGAAACGTCAAATCCCCATAAGGATCGGCGTTAATTCCGGGTCGGTGCCGGCTGACCTTCTACAAAAATTCGGTCGCCCCACGCCCGAGGCCCTGGTTGAAAGCGCGGTCAGAGAAATCACTCTTTTGGAAGCCGAGGATTTCGAACTTATCAAGGTTTCCCTGAAATCATCCCGCGTCTTGGACACTATTGCCGCTTACCGGCTTATGGCCGAGAACTCGCCCTATCCCTTGCATTTAGGAGTGACCGAAGCCGGGACTCTGATTTCCGGCGCCGTTAAATCGGCCTTGGGTATCGGAATGCTCCTGGCCGAGGGAATCGGGGACACCTTCCGGGTGTCCTTGACCAGGGACCCGGTGGAAGAAGTCCGCGTAGCGTTCGAGATATTACGAGCTCTTGATTTGCGCCATCGCGGACCGGAAATCATCTCCTGCCCTACCTGCGGGCGCTGCGAAATTGATTTGTTTGCCTTGGTGGATCAGGTGGAAAAGCGGCTGGCCTCGGTCTTGGAACCGATTAAAGTAGCGGTCATGGGCTGTGTAGTCAACGGCCCCGGTGAAGCCAAGGAAGCTGACGTGGGGGTCGCCGGCGGCCGAGGTCACGGTCTGCTCTTCCGTCACGGACACATTATATGTAAAATAGCCGAAGCCGACCTGGCGGAAGCCTTGATAAAAGAAGTTTTCGATTTGTTAAAAGAAAAGGTTGAAAGGAAATAATAATGCGGTACAGCAATTTTTTCGTCCCCACCTTACGAGACGATCCCGCGGAAGCGGAAGTTATCAGCCATAAGCTTATGGTTCGGGCCGGCATGATCCGCAAGCTGGCTTCGGGAATTTATAGTTATTTACCTTTGGGCCTACGCTCACTACGCAAAGTGGAAAACATCGTCCGGGAGGAAATGAACCGGGCCGGCGCCATAGAAATGCTTATGCCTGGAGTTCAACCAGCGGAAATTTGGATGGAATCAGGACGATGGTCCGAATACGGCAAGGAATTGCTTCGCTTTAAGGACCGGCATGACCACGAATTCTGCCTGGGACCGACCCACGAGGAAGTGATCACCGACATCGCTCGCCGGGAAATACGTTCGTATCGCGATATGCCTGTCAACCTGTATCATATCCAGACCAAGTTCAGAGATGAAATCCGGCCGCGCTTCGGTTTGATGCGCTGTCGGGAATTCATTATGAAAGATGCCTATTCCTTTGACGTGGATGAAAAATCGGCCGACATCAGCTACTGGAAGATGTTCGAAGCTTACCGTCAAATCTTTATCCGCTGCGGATTGCGCTTTACCGCGGTTGAAGCCGATTCCGGGACGATCGGCGGCAGTTTTTCCCATGAATTCATGGTGCTGGCCGCCACCGGCGAAGACGCCATCGTCAACTGCCCGTCTTGTGGTTATGCCGCCAACACTGAAAAAGCGGAAGTGAAGTTCGCCGCCGAAGTCGCCTCGCCATCCGCCGACACCCCGGCGTATGGAAAAGTCCTGACCCCCGCCATGAAGACCGTGGAAAGCGTTACCGCCTTTCTCAAGGTTCAAGCCCGGGACCTGATCAAAACGATGATCTTCAATACTGAAGACGGTCCGGTGGCCGTCCTGGTTTCCGGAGATCGGGAAGCCAACCCCATCAAGCTGAAAAACCTTCTGGGTGGAGTCGAACCGGAACTAGCCGATCCGGCCATCATAGAACAGGTTACCGGTGCTCCGGTCGGTTTTGCCGGACCAGTAGGCTTAAAAATAAAATTACTGGCCGATAATCGGATCAAGTCCATGACTCGCGCCGTGGTGGGCGCTAATGAAGCCGACCATCACCTGGTGGACGTCGTTCCCGGCCGCGACTTTACCGTGGACGGATACCACGATCTGACCGCGGCCCAACCGGGCGATCCGTGCCCCAAGTGCGGGGCCGAACTGGAATTCGCCCGAGGTATCGAAGTCGGCCACGTTTTTAAACTCGGCACTAAATATTCCAAAAAAATGCAGGCCACATACGTGGACGCCGAAGGCAAGGAACGCCTGATTATCATGGGCTGTTACGGTATCGGACCCGGCCGGACCATGGCCGCGGCCATAGAACAGAATCACGATGAGGATGGGATCATCTGGCCGGTACCGATCGCCCCTTTTGAAGCCATCGTTCTTCCCTTGCAGGTCCACGATCAAGCGGTCCTGGCCGCGGCCGAACAGCTTTATCAAGCCTTGGAAGCGGCCGGCGTGGAAACCCTGTTAGACGATCGGGACGAACGTCCCGGCATCAAGTTCAAGGACGCGGATCTGATCGGCATTCCTTTACGCCTGTCGGTATCCCGCAAGACCCTGGCTCAAAATCAGGTGGAATTCAAGGACCGCGTCCGCAAGGAAATACAAATGTTCAACTTGGCGGATGCCGCCGGAATTATCAAGGAGATGCGCGATCAACGGAAGCGCTGAGGACCAAACCATTAATCCCGGATCGGCGAATATTACCTTGATATTGAAGCTCCCCGCCACAAGCCGCGGGGACCTTAATTCACCACTCGCGGGCATTGAGGCACGTAACTCCTGGCTGCAACGCTCGTTTCCCAATTTTGGCTCCTCGACGTATGGTAAATACGACTGCGGGCCAAAATCGGTCCAACTTCGCGTTTCGCCTAGGATTTACGC
>JADFXS010000293.1 GCA_015233515.1 Deltaproteobacteria bacterium
TCATGGAGAAAAATAACTCGGTTTGATACATCGCGAGCGAAATCCATTTCATGCGTGACGATGATCATAGTGCGCCCTTCTTCAGCCAGCTGACGCATAACTCGCAACACCTCGCCGACCAATTCTGGATCAAGGGCTGAGGTAGGTTCGTCAAACAACATGAATTTGGGCTCCATTGCCAAGGCTCGAGCGATAGCTGCTCGTTGCTGTTGACCTCCGGAAAGATGAGCCGGATAAAAGTTTTGTTTTTCTGCGATGCCAACCTTTTCTAAATATGTTTCTGCCCGGCTAACAGCCTCGGCGCGTTTAAGTTTGAGCACGTGTATGGGCGCTTCGATGACGTTTTCAAGGATGGTCATATGGGACCAGAGGTTGAAGCTTTGAAAAACCATCCCGATGGACGTGCGAATCCTATCTACATGCCGCCGTTCAGCGGGTCGTAATAACCCATCGGAGGCCCGTTTCATCCGGATTTCTTCCCCGGCCACGATAATCCTTCCGGAATCAGGTATTTCCAATAGATTGATGCATCTAAGGAAAGTGCTCTTGCCCGAGCCGCTGCTGCCCAACATGGCAATGACGTCGCCTTTGGCGGTCAGCAGAGAAACGCCTTTCAATACTTCCAGAGCTTTGAAGCGTTTGTGAATGTTTTCCACCTGCAAGGACGGATTATCGTTTACCATAGATACTCTTCTTTCATAATTAGTTTGTTCTATGAGACAATCTTAAAAGGATGAGATATTCTCCGATTTGTTTTTCACGATCGCCATAGCGGCCGTGGCTTCACGCAAATGTGGCGACAGCCGATGCTCTACAAATCGAACGCTGCGTGTCATCAAGAAATTGATAAAGAGGTAGATAATTCCGGCGGCGGTAAATACTTCGATCGTCCTGTAAGTTTCGGAAATAATCTTATGAGCTATCCCCGTCACTTCCATCAGGGTGATAGTGCTGGCCAGTGAAGTGGCTTTTACCATCAAAATTATTTCATTACTATAGGCGGGCAACGCTTGGCGAATGGCTATTGGCATTATGATTCGTCGGAAAAGGAGAAAGCCGGACATGCCCAAGGCTCGTCCGGCTTCGATTTGTCCCCAGGGGGCCGCGAGAAATCCTCCGCGGAATATTTCGCCGGTGTAGGCGGCCGTATTCATGGTCAAAGCCAAAACCGCGCACCAGTAAGGGTGCTTTAGGAACTGCCAAAAAAAACTTTCCCTGATCAGGGCAAATTGACTCAAGCCATAATAAATCATGAATATTTGAACCAAGAGCGGGGTGCTGCGGAAGAAATATATATAGGCGAACGCGACAAAGGAGACCGATTTTTTTGAGGAAAGCCTCGCTAGGGCAATTCCGACGGATAGAACGAAACCAGTCGCCAAAGAAGGGGCCAAAATTTTGATCAACAGCGGCACGCCTTGCAGTAGAGATAGAAAGCTAGTGAAGATAAAAACATGATCCATGGCTCAGGCTCTCCTAACACCACGATTGGTATACGCTTCGGCCTTATGGAAGCATAAAATGGACACTGAAACTAGGAAAAGATAAAGCAGAGCGGCTATGGAATAAAACATGAACGGCTCCTTGGTCGACCCTGCGCAAATGTTAGTTTGGCGCATGATCTCAACCAAGCCGGTGACGGAGATGAGTGCTGTTTCCTTCAAGGCCATCACCCAAACGTTGCTCAGGCCGGGAAGGGCCAATCGCAAAATCTGAGGCATCATTATTCGCCGGAAAAGTAGCCACGGTCCCATGCCGAAAGCCTTGGCTGCTTCTATTTCGCCTTTAGGCACCATCTGGGCGGCGCCCCGGAAAACCTCAGTAGAATAGGCGCCTGAGATTATACCTACCGCGGCTACGCCGACGATAAAGGGGTTGACTTCAAGATAACCCGTATGTCCAAATGCGTATGCTACGAACATAAGGGTGTTCGAACTACCGAAAAAAAAGAGATAGATGACCAGCAGGTCTGGTACGCCTCTGAAGACCGTGGTATAAAATTCTCCTCCCAAGCGCAAAACTGAGAACCGCGAGAGCTTGGCGGCCGCGCCGAACCCGCCAAAGATCAATCCCAAAGCAAAAGCGCAAGTAGCGACGGTGATGGTCATAACAGCGGCCGCGGCCAGTTGGTTTCCCCATCCCTTGTCGCCGAAAATCATCAGCCACATACGCGATCCTCCGAGATTGAATCTTATTTGGCGGAAAAAAGAGAAAAAACGCAGTCAAATTACTGTTTAGGCACTTCCAGCAAGTCATATTTGAACCATTGAAGAGATAGCGCCTTGACTGTCCCGTCTTTGATCGCCTCATCGATGGCGTCATTGAGCATCTTTAAAAGTTCGGCCTCATTCTTGCGAACACCTGCTCCGTTGCCTATAGGGAAAGGCTTGCCGCGAAAGTTTGGGCCGACCAGGATAAAGTCTTTGCCCTTTTCCGTGGCCAACAAGGGCTTTAAGTAAGTAACCGAGGCCATTTCCGCGTCTATCCGGCCGGCGACCAAATCCATATCTACCTGTTCGGCTGTCTTGTATTCCTTCAAATCGACTATGCCTTTTAAATGTTCATCAATGAATCTGGATTGAGTGGTAGCGGTTTGAACGCCTATGACTTTGCCCTTTAAGACCTTTTTAAGTTCGTCAAGCTGTCGTTGCGATTCGGGAGTCAATTTATCGAGAAACACGACTTGGTTCTCGGTTAGGGACTTGGCCAACGGGCTAGATTTGAGGGTAGCGAATTGAGAAGATTGGAAAGAATAGTAATTTGTAAAATCTATTACCTCTTTACGTTTATCCGTTACGCCTATACTGTCCACGATGATGTCGAACTTACCGGCCTTTAGCCCAGGGATCAATCCATCCCAATCCTGTGCGATCCATTCGCATTCAACCTTCATACGGCGACATATATCATTGAAAAGATCGATCTCGAAGCCGGCCAATTTTCCGGAAGTCTCCACAAAGTTCCAGGGCGCGTAAGCTCCTTCGGTGGCAATGCGAACCTTCTTCCACTCTTTCGCCTCAATGTCGACGCCGACGCCGAGGATTACCAGGGCAAGGAGCAAGATGAACAACTTCTTTCCTATATTCATCGATCTAATCATAAGAAACCTCCTTTTTGTTGGGGTTGCTCTTAAACGGCTATCATGAAAAAATAAGTTGATTCAGCTATATTTCGCGCGTTTCCGGTCATTCGGCGCGTCAGTTTTTCTTCACCTGACCCAATAAGGCATGCGAACCTCGAGAGCCTTGACCGGACATTCTATTTCGCAAGGCAAACAAAACCAGCAGGTTTTATTCATTTCAAAAGACCGGCCGCAACTCAAGCAACGCTCAGCTTCTCGTCTTGCTTCCTTAATTGAAAAGCAACTTTCCGTTTCAATCTCCAGTGTTCGCTCGCTGAAAGAAACTCGCTTCAACGCACATCGCGGTCCACCTATGGCCCTATTGGGCAAAGATTCATATTCCTTGACCTGGGCGCCATTCCAAAACCCTCGATCCCATTCCAGGCTTTCACCCCGCAAAAATCTGTCAACGGAAATGGCGGCCTCCCGTCCGGAAGCCAGGCTATGCACAACCGAACTCGGCCCGTTCAAGGCATCGCCACAGATAAAAAGCCCTAGATTATTTCGCGATTGAAGGGTAACCGGGTCGATGGCCGCGTCTCCGACCGGCTCTTTTAATCGGCCGGACCCAAGCATGGGCGGCTTTCTTTTCTGGCCCATGGCTAAGACAATACGGTCCGCTGAAATCTTAAGGCCGCATACGGATTCCAGAACGGGATGGAAGCGACCCTGATCGTCATGGAGGCTCAAGCAGCGCGATAACTCGGCTTGAATACGTCCATCGGGTTCGCCTACCAAGGCGGTCGCGCCCCAACCCGGATCGAACTCAATCCCTTCCTCGACAGCCTCGTCCAGCGCCAGCGGCGAAGCAGGCATTTCCGACCGTCTTTCGAGAGACACGATCCGCACTTTCTCGGCTCCTAATTTTTTACATACCAACGCCGCATCCACGGCGGTGTTCCCGCCACCGAGCACTATCACCGAACCTCTTATCCTGGACCTCGGCTCGTGCTTGGCCTTGCGCAAGAGGTCAATGGCTTGGACCACTGACTCGAGATTTGCACCTGGAAGATCTGGTTTGACCGCCGGCCCGGCCCCGACAGCCAGGATCATCGCCTCGAATTCTCTCCCCAGTTTGTTTAGACCATCTTGTAGATCTATTTTTTCCCCGCATCTGAATTCGACTCCAAGACGGCTCAAGATGTCGATGGTCGTTTCGACTTCCCTGACCGGAAGCCTGAAGCTGGGGATGACAGGACGCAACCACCCGCCTGGTTTCGTAT
>JADFXS010000294.1:0-3832 GCA_015233515.1 Deltaproteobacteria bacterium
AGTCGTGGCGGTTTTGGGCGATCATTGCAGTTCGGTCTGCGCGGCCATTGCCCCTCTATGCGACGAGATGAAAATTCCGGGTTTGACCATCGAGTGCGCCGCGGACAAAGTGACCAGCCCGGGAAATGAATTCTATTTCCGCATGCGGCCGAGTATGGGCCTGATCGCGCCCCTGGCCGCCCCGCCGATTAAAAAGGCCTTCAACCCTCAAGGCGTAGCCTTCCTGGTGGTTAATGACGACTATGGCAAGTCGTTCGCCGATTCTTTCAAGGTGGAATTGGGCAAAATCGGAGTCAAGACCGTAGCCGAGGAGACTTTCGAGCGAGGCAACACCGACTTCATGGTTTATTTGAGCAAAATCAAGGATGCCAAGGCGGACGTGGTCTTCTATGTCGGAACGACGCCTGAAGGAGCCATGATCCTGAAACAAGCTCAAGAAGCCGGCTTGACCAAGACCGTGAAATTCATCGGCTCGGAAGAGATGGGTGAAATGGAGTTGTTGAGCCTGGCTGGTGCGGAGGCCGCCGAAGGCACTTATGCGGTCGCCTTGTGGAGCGCGGCGCCGGCTGATCTGGAAAAACGAGTGACCGATACTTTCAAGGCCCCAATGCACTACGCCATTATTTTCGGTTATGACGCCTTGAATGTTTTGGCCCATGTCATGGAAACGGCCCAGTCCATCGACCCGGTCAAGATCAAGGACGGCCTCAAGGCGGTCAAATACAACGGACTGCAGGGACAGATCACCTTCGAAACCTTTGATAAATTCAAGAATCAGGGTCGGTATACTCCGGTTATCGTCAAGTGGGAGAAAGGGAAACGAACTGTAGTTAAATAAAGGAGATAGAGCATGGACACTCTGGCGGCCCAAACCTTTAACGGCCTGATCATGGGATCGGTCTACGTCCTGGTGGCGCTTGGCTTGAACCTTATTTGGAGCATCACCGACATACCCGATTTCACGCAGGGGAATTCCTACGCCATAGCCGCATATGCCAGCTATTTCGTGGTCACTCTGCTGAAGTTGCCCTTTGTCCTGGCTTTGGCGGCGGGAATGGCCGTAGGGGCCGCCATGTCCTATACCTTTGAACGATTCCTTTATCGGCGCTGGAATGACGCGCCCCGGACTCAGCTCCTTTGCGCCATCGCTCTCTTTTTCCTCGTGGCGAACCTGGCGAACCTGGTCTGGACCTCCAAGGCCAAGATTTTTCCGACTTATCTGGGCGGCTCGATCGAAACCTTCGGCTTTCCCATGAGTTACCAGCGGATAATCGTGCTGTTGGCGGCGGGGGCTTTGTTCACGGTCGTGTATTTGTTCATCATGAAGACCAAGATGGGCAAGGCCATTCGCGCGGCGGCCCAGGACCGGGAAATGGCCGAAGTGGTCGGGATCAACATCAGCACGGTCATTTCCGTGGTTTTTTTATTGGGCGGGGCCTTGTCCGGCGCGGCCGGCGTGCTGGTGGCCCCATTATACTCGGTTTTTCCGTCCATGGGGGATTTGCCTCTGCTCAAAGCCCTGGTCGTGGTCATCCTGGGAGGCTTCGGTTCCGTGGCCGGAGTTTTGATCTGCGGCTTGGGCCTAGGGATTCTGGAAGCGTACGGCGCGGTTTATCTCTCTTCCGCCTATCAGCACGGTTACGCTTTTTTCATTCTCATTCTCTTTTTAACTTTTAAGCCCAAGGGCTTATTTGGCCGGGTTTAGCCCGAAAAGCGATTCAGTCTGAAAAAACCGCTGGTGTCATAACTTACTCTCAGAGGAGATCATTCTTCATGAAAGTATCTAAAACGCTGCTGATCGCTATTGTTCTTGTCCTGGCCGTTCTGATCGTTATCCCTTACCTGGCTTCCGACTACATCATTTATATCGTCGTTCTGGCCATGCTCTACGCCATGCTCAGCGGCAGCTTCGACCTGCTGGTCGGATACACCGGTCCGCTGTCCTTCTGCCCGGCGGCTTTTTATGGCGTCGGCGCTTACACTTCCGCGCTGTTGACCATGAAGTGGGGGTTGTCTTTCTGGCTGGCGTTGCCTCTTTCGGGAGTGATCGTTTTTATTTTCGCCGTCATCATCGGTTATCCGGCCCTAAAACTGCGCGGCCACTATTTTGCCGTAACCACTTTTTTCTTCGGCTAGTTTGTCTATCTTGTCATCCTCAATTCCCGGGATATCACCAACGGCCCCCTGGGATTATCCGGGATCAGACCGCCGAACAGCCTTTTGGGCCTCGATTTTACCAGCATGACCGCCAGCTATTATTTGATCCTCATTATCGGATCGCTCATGGTCTGTGCTCTTTATCTGCTGGTCAAATCCAATATCGGGCGCATTCTCATCTCCATCCGGGAAAACGAGGATTTGGCCCAGGCGATCGGCATCAACACGGCGTTCTATAAAGTTCTGGCCTTCAGCATCAGTTCCGTCCTGGCCGGGGTGACCGGGAGTCTGTTCGCTCATTTTTTCCGGCTGCTTCACCCTTCGACCTTTACCTGGATGGCTTCGGAAATGATCGTCATCATGGCCCTGGTCGGCGGGACCGGGACTTTGATCGGGCCCATCATCGGCGCCGGTTTAGTCACCTTCATCCTCGAACTGATGAGATTCGCCCCCGAACTTCGGTTCATCATGTGGTCGGTCATGCTCATTGTCATACTCCTGGTGGAACCGAAGGGTCTGATGGGGATCTACGCCCGGGTCCGCGGAGGTAAATAATGGATAACATCTTGGAAATAAGGGAACTGGTCAAGAATTTCGGCGGAGTTATGGCCACGGCCCGAGTGAGCTTTGATGTGTCTCGCGGCAGCCGGCTGGGGATCATCGGCCCGAACGGCGCGGGCAAGACCACTATTTTCAATCAGATCACCGGAGAAATCAAACCAACCTCCGGCTCGATCCGGTTTGAGGGCGAAGTCATCCACGCTTTGAAACCTCACCAGATATCCCAGAAAGGGATCGGTCGGACCTTTCAGCTCACCAGGGTCTTCAGTGAACTCTCGGTCTATGAAAACGTCCTTATGGGGGCGGTTTCCAGGAAACTGCATTATTCGCCTTCAACGGAGCAAAAGCAGGAAACCGAACAGATACTGGCTTGGACCAAACTCGATGCTTTCAGAGATATTAAGACCAAACACTTGACGGTGGCCAAAAAGAAACTGGTGGGCATGGCTACGGCTTTGGCCACCCGGCCCAAGCTCCTGCTCCTGGATGAGGTCATGGCCGGACTGACTTTTGTCGAGATAGACGAAGTCCTGGAATTATTACGAAAAATCAACGAAGAAAAAGGCATTACCCTCATTGTCGTCGAACACGTCATGAAAGTGGTCATGGAATTGTCGGAACGCATTATCGTTATCGCCTCCGGAGAAAAAATCGCTGAAGGTCCACCCGGCGAAATCGTCAGGAATCAGAAGGTCATCGATGTTTACCTGGGCGAGGAGGCGCACTGATGTTGGAAGTAAAGGATGTCTGCGCCGGTTATGGCGAAATAAAAATCAATTGGAGCATTTCCCTTAAAATCGAATCCGGTGAGATCGTCGCCCTGGTCGGCGCCAACGGCGCCGGGAAGTCGACTTTAATCAAGGCGATCGCCGGGATAATTCCGGTCTGGTCCGGTCAGATAATTTTCCAAAATCGCTCGATCGAAAATTTGCGTTGTCACAAGATCATCACTCACGGTTTGGCTTTGGTGCCGGAAGGCCGCCGCCTTTTTCCCTACATGACGGTCGCGGAAAACCTCGAACTCGGAGCGTATACCGAAAAGAGCAAGGAAAAAGTGAGTGAAAACATGGCTTGGGTTCATAACCTGTTTCCCAGACTCAAGGAACGCGGCGGG
>JADFXS010000294.1:3937-4344 GCA_015233515.1 Deltaproteobacteria bacterium
GGACGCGGTTTTTGAAACTATCACCACTCTGCAACGGGAAGGCATGACCATCTTTTTGGTGGAGCAGAATATCCGCAAAAGTTTGGGGGTGGCTAAACGGGCTTACGTACTTGAACACGGGCGAGTGGTTTTGGCTGGAGAAAGCCGGGATCTGTTGGCCGACGAAAACGTCAGAAAGGCTTATTTAGGGCTGTAGAACTATTCCAGTAAATTAATAACGTTACAAAAGAACAAACACCTGAGGGGGCGTTTCAGACCATCACAACCCGCCTCCCAACCGCGGGTTAAGTGTCATTTCGATGAGCGGCGCAAGCCGCGAAGAGAAATCTCTAAGAACAGCAGGATCTTATTGAAAATAACGGAGATTTTTCCCTTCGGTCGAAATGACGGCAAGTGAGCGTTTCTTT
>JADFXS010000295.1 GCA_015233515.1 Deltaproteobacteria bacterium
GAAAATCCCGAACTGGTCACCGCGGATTCTCCATCGCGGCGGGTTGGAGCCGAACCGGCGGCTGCCTTTGCGTCGGTGGAACACTCGACGCCTATGCTCAGCTTGGATAACGGTTTTTCGCTTGGCGAGGTGCGGGAGTTTCATAATCGCGTGAAGCGACTTTTGGGCGGCGAGGCCGAAGTCGGCTACCTGGTGGAGCCCAAGATCGATGGTTTGGCTGTGGAAATGGTCTACGATCATGGACGTCTGACTCAAGCATCGACCCGAGGTAATGGTCTGATGGGTGAAGATGTGACGGCCAACATCAAAACCATTTTATCCGTGCCTCTGGTTCTAGAACGGAGGAGAGAAGCGCCGCCCTGGCCGGATTTACTGGAGGTTCGCGGAGAAGTCTACATGCCGCAGGACGATTTTAAGCGCTTCAATCAAGAGCGGATCGATCAAAATCTGCCGCAATTCGCCAATCCCCGTAATGCCGCCGCCGGATCGTTACGTCAATTAAACCACCGGATTACGGCTACTCGTCCTTTGACCGTGTTTTGCTATTCAGTAGCCCGTCCGGAAGCCACGTCCGCGAACACTCAGTTTGAGCTGTTGAACCTGTTGCGTTCATGGGGGCTCAGAGTTAATCCGCTAGTGGCCGTTTGCGCCACCCTGGAGGAGATTCTTAATTTTCATGAAGACCTGGACCGCCGCCGCCATGAATTGCCTTATGAAGTCGACGGATTGGTTATCAAGGTCAATTCGCTGGAATTACAATCTGTTTTAGGGGCAACCACTCGCAGCCCCCGTTGGGCTTTAGCCTACAAATTCAATCCTTTACAAGCAGAAACCGTAATCGAGGCCATTGAAGTCCAAGTGGGACGCACCGGCGCCTTGACGCCGGTGGCGATAATGACTCCGGTTCCTCTGGCGGGAGTGACCGTCAGCCGGGCTACCTTGCATAATGAAGATGAAATCAGACGCAAGGATGTCCGCGTTGGAGACACCGTGATCGTCCAGCGAGCTGGGGACGTCATCCCGGAAGTCGTAAGCGTGGTATTGGATAAAAGACCATCCGAAACCAAAGCTTTCGTCATGCCCTCTTCATGCCCGGCTTGCGGCTCGGAAGTTTCACGTCTTGATGATGAAGTGGTAACCAGGTGCTCGAACGCCTCATGTCCGGCTCAGTTGAAGGAACATCTGCGCCATTTTGGTTCCAAGAACGCCCTGGATATAGACGGGTTGGGCGAAAAGGTTGTGGACCTTCTGGTGGAACGCGGTCTAGTTAAATCACCGGCCGATTTGTTTACGCTGTCTTTGGAACAGCTGGCGGATTTACCTAGACTTGGCGAGAAATCGGCCAAAAATCTTCTGACAGCCTTGGCGCGGTCTAAGGAAACCACTTTGGGTCGTTTTATTTTTGCTTTGGGGATTCGTCATGTCGGACGACATTTAGCTCAGGTCTTGGCCGAAAAGTATGGAAACCTGGCTAACCTTCGCCAGGCGACGGAGGATGACTTAAAAAACGTCCATGAGATAGGACCGGAAGTGACTCGCAGCCTGGTGGCTTGGATGATCAATCCAAAAAATCAGGAGTTACTGGATCGCTGGACCGGTTTGGAAGTCGGTTTCAGGTTTAAAGAGGCGCCAAGGTCGGGCCACGACCGACTAGCCGGCTTGACGTTTGTCCTGACCGGGACAATGCCCAATTTAACCCGGCAGGTTGCTACATCCAAAATAATGGCGGCCGGCGGCCGGGTGGCATCATCAGTCAGCCGTAAAACCAGCTATGTCGTTGTTGGAGCTGATCCCGGGGCTAAGGCGGAACAGGCGATTAAACTTGGTGTCCCAATTTTGGATGAGATCGGGTTATTGGCCATGCTGGAGGATTGAACCATGCTGACACGCGCCCATCTTAAGATCAAGGGCCGAGTCCAGAGAGTGGCTTTTCGCTATTTCACTCGGGATCAGGCCAGACGCTTGGGGTTGACCGGTTTTGTCCGCAACTTAAGGGATGGCACGGTGGAAACCATTTTCGAAGGCGAAGAAGTCAAGGTCGAGGAGATGGTTCAATGGTGTCATGAAGGGCCTGTTTCAGCTCGAGTGGATGAGGTGGTCGTGAAGCGTGGTCCTGCAACAGGCGAATATCAACGTTTTGAGATTATTTCATAAATTTCGAGTGATAAATGCCGTCCTGCGAATCCGGGTTCAACCCTGAACGTTCCGAACCTCCAAAAGAGGCGCAAGCCCTGCCGGAGGCTTGGCTCCGGATGAGAAAAATCATTTTTTTCTGGCAATACCGAAACACATTCCTGGCTATTTTGGACGGGATTTTAATTTTTGTTTCCTTTATTTTAGCCTACTATTTACGATTCCACGTCCCATCCCTGGTCGTCTATTTCCCGGATTTCGCATATATTCCATCATTGGAGCCTTATCTCAAAGTCGCCGGCGCCTCCGCCCTGTTATGGGTCATCCTCCTGGCCAAGGAGCAGGCCTACGGTCGGGGACTGCATCTATCAAATTCCTTATCCAACCAGTTGAGCCAGATACAAAGTACAGGATTGTACACGCTGATTTTTATAATGGTCTTATCCTTTTTGATCAGATATTTTTTGCTTTCCCGATTAGTCTATATCTTAGGTTTTATCATGGCCGGCTTGGCCTTAGGGCTGCTGCGAGTTTTATTCCATATCCTCGAGCGGTATTTGGACCGGCATGGCTTGGTGCTGAGCCGGGTCCTGTTCCTGGGTGACTACCAAAATGCGTTGAAAATTAACGGATTATTACAGCGACAAAATCCATGTGTCGGAGCCGTCGGCCGTTTAGCCTGGGACGACAAGGAAATCAATTCAGAGGAAACCAGCCTGGATGTTCCGTTATTAGGAGCGACCCTGGATTTGGAAGAAGTGTATAATCGTGACCGGTTTCAACGGCTGATAATAGTCAGCCCGGCCCCTCGACCTCCAGAACAAGATGCCACCTATCATTACCCGTTTATCAACGCTTTGAATTTTTGCGAAATGCACAATATCCTCGTTTACATGGTGCCGGATGTCCTGGATGTCACCGTGGTGCGCGATGAAGTCGGCAGCATGGCCGGTGTCCCACTTATCCATTTGCGAGATGCCTCCCGGCATTTTTTTTACGCGGTCGCCAAGCGGTTAATGGATATTTGGGTTTCATCCTTGCTGCTTCTCATGGGATTACCATTATGGCTATTGATCGCCGTCTTGATAAAACTCACCAGTCCGGGGCCGATCTTTTATGCTGAAGAGCGAATTGGTCTTTATGGTATGCCGTTCGTAATGTACAAGTTTCGGTCCATGGTCCCGGATGCAAACCGCAGACTAAAGGAACTAGTTGATTTTGATCATTTATCAGAACCGGTTTTCAATATTCGCCATGACCCGCGGGTTACAGCCGTCGGCCGTTTTTTAAGACGCACCAGCCTGGATGAGCTTCCTCAACTCGTGAATGTTTTCATGGGGTCCATGAGCCTGATCGGTCCTCGTCCGGAAAGAACCGAGTTGGTGAATATGTATAATCCTTACCAACGCCGCCGGCTGAAAGCCAAGCCCGGTATCACCGGGTATCAACAGGTGACCAGCCGCGGCGATCCATCTCTGGCCAAGCGGATTGAATATGATCTATGGTACTTAAAAAACCAAAGCTTCGGTCTGGATATATTTATCCTGTTGAAAACGTTGCTGGTGGTGATGCGCGGAGATGGACACTATTGAACACGCGAGCGAACGCATTCCCCGCGGCTCGCTGCGAGGAGCTTCAACATGTCTTACAGGTGACCTGCCCGTTTGGTATTGAGCAGCTTCAACTATCGGAAGACCGGATTCATAATATGCCGGTCGACCGGAAAACGATCCCCGCATAAACGAGGGAAATTTTGAGATCGCGGAATTTCAGGCCCGGACACTGGTCGATCCCCGCATGAGCGGGGAAAAATATGGGCAGAAATGACGCCTGCTTCCTAGACCGGCCGATCCCCGAAGATACGGGGAAGTTTATATCTTCACATTGGTCAAACCCAAGGATGATTTGACGATCCCCGCCTTTGCGGGGGAAGCGACCAATTTTCAGATACGCCGGACGGATAACCCGGCCGATCCCCGCGAAGACGGGGGAATAGCTGCCGTGGAAGAACAATCCCTTCTATATTACGGCCGATCCCCGCAAAAGCAGGGGGCTCGCACGCTACTGGCGCCAAGCTAAAAAACTAAAGAACATTCCGGTAAGTTTAGCGATAAGACATTTATATTCATTGTAATTCAACTTAATCGGAAATTTTGATACCGATCGTTGATGATGAGAAATCCTGGCTGGAGACCGTTTATAAGCC
>JADFXS010000296.1 GCA_015233515.1 Deltaproteobacteria bacterium
CCCCGTCATGGCTCCATAATCATTGTCTGTGAGGAGCGGCATGAAACGCCCCGCCGCGTTTGCTTCCCGGGTCCGGGCAGGAGGTAAAGCCGAAATGTCTGGATCGAAAGTATTTAATATTTACCGTTTACCTTGCGGCAAGCTGGTCGGAATGCGTTCGTCGGCATGTTCATCATGCGCTTATCAAGCCGCGCTTTTTAGCAGCACTGTTCTTATTCATTTCAATCCGCAGGGGTGGTGCCGGTTTATTGGGACTATCTGGTGACGCGGATACTCGTGAGGAATCATGATGGGTGATTTTGAACCGCGACATGAGCTGATGTAACTGGGCGGCCTGCGTGGAAAGTTCAAGCGCGGCCGCGGCGGTTTCTTCAGCGGAGGATGTATTCTGCAGAGTCACCTTTTCCATCTGGCCCAGGCCTTGATTGATTTGGTTGATCCCTTGCGCTTGTTCGTTGGAGGCAATGGATATTTCACTAATTAAATCTTTGGACTTGGCGGCCCCATTCATGATTTCCTTCAAAACCATCGAGGTATTTCGAGCGATTTCCGTTCCGCGGTCTGTTTTTTTCACTGATTCCTCGATCAATTCGGCGGTCTCTTGAGCAGCGCGAGCGCTCCGTCATGCTAAATTACGGCCCTCTTCAGCGACAACGGCAAAGCCTTTGCCATGCTTTCCGGCTCTGGCGGCTTCAACCGCGGCATTTAGGGCCAGTAGATTTGTTTGGAAAGCGATCCCATCGATAATTTTGATAATTTTCGCAATCTCCCGACCGGATTTATTGATATCGTCCATGGCTCGGGTCATCTCTTCCATACGGCTGTTACCTTTTTCCGCTGTTTGTTGAACGGCGAAAGCAATTTGATTGGCTTGCGAGGAGTGCTCGGCGGTTGATTTGGTTTGGCCCGCCACTTCAATCATGGAAGCACTAATTTCTTCCAGGGAAGCGGCTTGTTCTGTGGCCCCTTGAGATAAGGCTTGGCTGGAGGTCGAAACCTGATTGGCTCCGGCGGCTACCTGAGACGCAATTATACCCACCTGAGCCAACACTCCATTAAGATTATGAACCATGGACTGGAGGGCCTGTCCCATGGTATCCAAGTCGGAACGTATTTCAATTTTCTGTCGGAAATCTCCTAATGAAACGGCTTCCAAAACTTTGGCGCGGGAAATTAGAACCTCTGCCACGGCGTTTAGAGCCGATCCCATTTCGTCAATTTCGGTGGAAGTAGATTTTTTGAAAATCATGCAATCCAGGCATGAGTTACCTTTTAAAACTGTCGGGCAGACCGGATTTACAGAAAAAGAGCCGGCTTCCATCCAGCAATGGGTTTTTTTGCCGTAACTAGGACAATCGTTTTTACCACAGCGCCTTTTTTCGGAACAATTAATCGCAGATCCCATATTTAATCTGGCGGTGAGGTCTCCTTTGGATAACCGGCTGGAAAACTCCACAACTCGGCCGATAGGTTTCACTATCAAGACATTGACTAAAATTATCACGACGATAGCCAGTATGGCCGCCAAACCTAACGTCAACCCCAAATTGAGTAAACCGATCTTTCGTGCGCCGCTTAACGTTTCCTGGACACCGGCCGTGGCGACCACGGTCAGGTTAGACTCAGGGTCTTTTTGGTAAACGGCAATTGTCTCCAAGCCATCCAAAGTATAGGTCAGAACACCATTACCAGCGGCAATCATTTGTCGGCCGAAATCATATTCCGATATATTCAGTTTCATGATCAGCTCTTTTCTGGGGTGAGCGACCACTAAACCACTTTGATTGTATAAATAAATATAGCCTGTCTGCCCAATTTTAAACGATGCGATGTAGTCTTTAGTGAAAACGGAAAAATTCACGGCGCCGAATAAAATCCCAATAACGGATTCCTTGGATTTGATCGGGGAAAAAACAACAAAGACGGGATTTCCGGAAACTTTACTGGTAACCAGTTCGGAAAGCCCGGATTTACCATTGAAAGAATCCTTATAGTATTGGCGATCGGCGATCTTGACGCCTCTGGCCTTGGGGTCGTTACTGGCAATTATTTCTCCATCCTTATTTGCCAGATATAAACCTTCATAAACCGGTTTTTCTTGGGTAATCGCCTTAAGGCGCTCTTCCGCTGCGTCGATCGCCGAACTGTCGGCCGGAGTCTTCTGAAGTACTTCTTCATAAATCTTGTTGCCGCTCCAAGCCTTGATATCCAATTTTCGTTCGTTCAGCCACGAGGAAAAATGCTGGGACATGGATTCGGTTACTATGCGCATCTGTTTAGTCGCTATGTCGTTCAAGGCTTCCGTGGCAAGAAAATAAGAGAAGACCGCGCCAAGCCCCATCCCAATTACTATTAAAGGTATGGTTGGGATTAAAAATTTCCCTCTAATCTGTAAGCGCATGTTTGCACCTCTAAAATTGAAATGGGTAACACACAGTGTTTTCTAGGCTTTTTTATATTTTGGTTATTATCGCCGAGTTTCGAACTCATGTCAACTTTTGAATTTAAAATCAGATTTAAGCTGCCAAGACTAAATCGACGACTAGCGAGAGGACAAGACGATAAACCCATTATTATCCGTGGGCGATAACGGTAAAACGGTTTAATGAAATGAAATTAGGATGTGATGTGGCTTATTGAGCGTCGCGGATGATGAAAGATACCGACCTGAATTCAAATAATATCATCCGATGATAAGTTCCGGCCGGTTTTGAAGTCTGGATTTTTTTGGATCGAGATGGAAATGAAAATAGGATCCCCCGAATTCGCGCTGGAATGCGGGGGAGAATTCGAAAGGTATCCCAAGCGTCTCGAAAAAGCGTTAGGGATTGGATTTCCGATTCGCCGTGGGTAAGAAAAGTTGGCCATCCTTGTAGGCCGCTCCGGTCAACTGGACAAAATGTTTGGCCCGCAAGCCTTCGGCGGTCCGAACCAGAATGACCCGCCAGCGGCTGATCATGCGATAGTTGTGCCCCGGATCGCTGAAAAGGGTGAAATCGTGGGTCTCGGTATAGGCGGCCCAGCCCCCATCACCCAGGGCCGCGGCTTGTTCGACCTGAAACCTGCTTTTGATAGTTTTAGTGTTATCCATGTCCTTTCGGGCCGCCGCTACCCATTCCTCGACGGTTATCTCCGGACCGGTCAGGGGTTTCAAGGTGGCTTTGGGCACAGCCGTAGCCGTCACGCCTTCGAGATTCTTCTGGTCGAAGGCCGTGGCCACGCGATCAAAAAATCCCTGAACCTCCCGGCGAAAGGCTTCATCGGCCCAAACCGGTGTCCAAGCGGCCAGCAGACCGGCCAAAGTCAGTATAAATACCAATTGTCTTTTCATCAGGTACCTCCGAAATATTTAGGTGACAACCAATCACAAACCAAATATCGAAACCACCTTGCTTTCAAGTTGTGGACGGGAGTGTTTTGAGACGCCATACTAAGTTAGTTCCATTTTAGCGCTGAGTTATCGCCATAAGTCGCCCAAATCAATGCTTAGCGGAAAGCTACTAGTGGTATACATGCACTGTCAAGGACATTTAAGTATGGCGTCCCTGGAATTCAATTATCGTGATTAAACAAATGGTTGGGATAGGTTTCGGACAGGAATTTTTGATTCTTAACGTCAAAAAGGGAAATTCCGATTTCGGAATTTCCCTTTAGTTTCAGCTTGGTGGGCGGTAGAGGATTCGAACCTCCGACTTCCACCGTGTGAGGATGGCACTCTAGCCGCTGAGTTAACCGCCCAAGCGAGCGCGATAATACTTAATACCCCTTGGAGAATCAAGAAAAAAATGACTCGAAGTCCGAGGCAGGCCGAAAAGGCGGCTTCCTCCCCGGGCCTCTCGCCGCTTAGAGTATGGATCGGTTACAATGGCTACCCGACCCCAGTTGGAACGACATCAATAATTAAACGACCCGAACCACGAAGTTTATGTTGATCAATACAAGCCGGTTGCTATCTCGTAGAATCATGAAATCCTTGATTTCATTCAATTGATCGGATAAGCGGCTTTTCCCTTCCGGCGTGGCGATGATGATGTGGCCTCCAAACATCTTTCCATCCTGAAGGAAAACCCTTACCGACCTGGAATCGCTGGAATAGCCCCCTTCACTGTCCGCTTCATCCAGAGGCATGGTCACCCAAACTATCCGCGTTTGGTTGATAAAGCTGTACTCACCCTCGGTTGTTTCAAACGGGATAAAACGCTCTTCACTGGTCAAGGCTTCATGAATCGTCTGCCCACCCACTCCAAGTCTGGAAATGGGACGGAGAAATATGTAACCCCCTAATTGACCTTGATCAGCAAGACACCATCGGCCTTTTTTCTTTTTCTT
>JADFXS010000297.1 GCA_015233515.1 Deltaproteobacteria bacterium
TACAGCATCCTTAAACATTTGAACAGCCCCGAAGTCAATATCATGACCATAGAAGACCCGGTGGAGTATCGGCTGCCCGGCATCAACCAGGTCCAGGTCAACGCGGACATCGGCTTGGACTTCGCCACCGCTCTGCGGTCCTTTCTTCGCCAAGATCCTAATATCATTCTGATCGGTGAGATTCGGGATATGGAGACCGCTCGCATCGCCTCCCAGGCCGCTCTGACCGGCCACCTGGTTTTAGCCACCATGCACACCAACAGCGCCCTTCAAGCCGTAACCAGGCTGGTAGAGATCGGAGT
The DNA here is from genome assembly GCA_015233515.1 of Deltaproteobacteria bacterium. The sequence continues at coordinate 303 of JADFXS010000297.1, forward strand.
CGAACCTTTTCTGGTGGCGCCGTCCATAATCGGGGTTACGGCCCAGCGCCTGGTGCGTAAAATTTGTGAACACTGCAAGGAAAAATATCGTCTCAGCCCTGAGGAAACCGGCCGCTATTTCAAAAATGTGGAGACCCGCGAAGTTTATTTTTATCGTGGCCGCGGCTGTCCGCAATGCCGACAAACCGGGTACTCAGGTCGAATAGCCATCCACGAGATGCTGATCATGAGCGAGCAAGTTCGGACCATGGTGGCTAAAGGTGAGTCCATCATGGACATAGAACGTGAAGCCATGATAGGCGGCTTTAAAACCATGCGTTACGACGGCATAAAAAAAGCTTTACGGGGCCAGACCACTATCTCCGAGATCGAAAGAGCCACCGTTGCGGACAAGGAATTATCCTGAATCGGTCGAGGGTCGCTTTAGCGGTAGTAAAAGCTTTACCGGCCGGCTCTCAAGAAAGCCGCCGTTGGTCTGTCCAAACCGGATTTACGGAAGTCATTTGCCGGCCCATATATCTGGCCGACTCTCTTTGCTCCCGTAAATCCGGATGTTTTAACCGGTATTTATAACGTCATCCCTAACGTGGTTCCGGGAACCAGGTGATCGGCGCCATCTGGTTCAAATCCATGTCCGCCAACTTGCGTTCCACCAGGACATACCACAGGGCAATGATGTCTCTTTGCAGTTTTTCTTTTTCGGTCAAGTTCTTACCACGAACCAAGTGCTTGAGTTTTTCGATAAAGCCTTGTTCCTTGACCGCATCGCCGATTTCGTAACTCACCACCGTAAGTGATTCAACGAGGTCTTCCAAAATATACGAGCGCATGAGTTTAATCTTCTGATAGGAAGGCATGCCCGGGAACATTTCCTCGCTCACGGCCTTGGTTTCTTTCAAGAAATCCATCATCCAGGCCGCCATTTCCTTTTCCAGGGGATCGACATAAGATACCAAGGTCTTTTTAGCCAGTTCTTCGATGTTCTGTTCCAGCTTCGGCACGTTTTGCAAAATCCCGTCGCCAACCTGATTAGTGACCTCCGGAGCCATCTGGGTCAGACGCTCCTTCATTTTCGCCTTGGCGTCCGGTAAGATGTCTATGACCTTCTCCTTGGCGCCGATCACCAAAAGATCGGCATCCAGGATGCGGATATTGGAATAAGCCCAGCCCATATAAATTAAGATGAAGAAAAATAGAATAACTTTAATATATATGGCCAGCCGCAAATGTTTCTCTTCTTGAGCGGTTATATTTAGTAGCCGCAGGGTAACCCTGGGAACCAACGGGCTTTGTTCGTTTTGTTCGACGGTTGATGTGCTGCTCATGGCCGATCCTCCAGTATTTCCTTATCCACCTGCAGTAAAAGCTTATGCAAAAAGAGCCGAACCAGTTCCATTTCGTCCTTGGGTAAGTTCCGATCAACCATGGATTCGCTCAAATACTTCATTTCCATGATTTCCGGCAGGGTTTGATCGAGGATATGTTCGGCCACTTGGGCAAAGGCTTCCTTGAGATCGTCTTCCGACTCCTCCACAAACCAGACAAGTTGCTCATCCGTGAGGTCGGGAAACTGTTTTTTCATTTCCAGAGCTACTTGATTAAGAATTTTCATCAGACGGGCATGAGATTCTTTTTGCCCAAAAACGGACATATTGGATATAAAGATATCAGCCTGTTTTTCCAGGGAAACAAGCAAAGACGGCATGATATTTTCCAATTTTTTATTGGCTAATTCCAAATACTTTGGTGAAGCTCCGACTATGACCTCCATGGAGGCGTCCGTGATCACGGGAATCATCTCAGCGGTATGGGTTTGAATGCTTTGATTGAATTTTTCCGAGGACAAATTATTGTTCAAAGTTGAATAAATCATAAAAATGTAGATGCCCAGAACCACGACAATGGCGACAGTCAACCCGCGGCTGATCCATCGGAGCTTACTCTGGCGGACCTGGCTGGCCTCGACCAAGTCCTCCAGACTTTTAAAAGCGGTTTGTAATTGTTCCGATTGATTATTGTCCGTTACGTCAGGTCCACTCATGCCCGCCTCCTTATACTTTAATATAATTGGTTTAAATTACGTGTTTTTCCAGGATTTTCAACAATTCCGCGAACGAGGTTACAAGGTTGTCCGATAATAAATATACATTTTGATGACAGCGATTACCTTAATTTTCCCAGCAGCGGCTGTTTCTGTCAAGGTGGCGGCTTTGCCCCCAATTGCCCTTCTTCGAGCAACAACTCCGGCGAAACAAGGTTAAAACTAATTTTTTCCGTAATATGGATTGTTTGTTTCGGATGATATTCGGGGCATGCACAATTAAATGTTCAATCAATATCCGTCGAATAAAAAGGCGGGCGGGAAAAAAATATTATCGTCCCTAATACCGGGCTCCTTTTTGGAAAAGTCCCATTAGCATTTTGCCCTGATGAGGACTTCATTCAGGACGGGTCGGATGCTATCCCATGAAGGCGTTTTGCAAAATCCCCAACAAATCGTCCATACCGGCGCGCCTGGGATTTTTTTCGAAATATCCCTTCCCTATAATCATGGTGACCCGCGCGATCTTGTCCAGATCATGCTCATGAACTCCCAATGCGGCCAGGTTCCTAGGCAGACCAATCAGGGCGCAAATATTTTTAACTCTTTCCACGGATTTTTCGGCCAGTTCCGTCTCGGAAAGACCGTGAGAATCCACACCCATGGCTTCAGCCACCAGGGCATATTTGTCCGGCCGGGCAGGGAGGTTAAAAGCCATCACATGAGGTAAAAGAACCGCGATGGCCATTCCATGGGGAACCTGGTAAGGTATCTGGATGGTCTCAGCCAAGGCATGCGCCAGGCCGCCGGTGCCGATTTGAGAAATGGCCATCCCCGCTAATAAACTCCCGGCTGACATGTTAGACCGGGCAACCAAATCCCGGCCATGGAAAAAGGCTTGTTCAATGTTCCGGGAAATCAATTTGATAGCGTCCAAGGCCAGAGGTTCCGTTAAAAAATTACTTTTATTACTGACGAAACATTCCGCGGCGTGCGAAAAGGCATCCATCCCGGTATTGGCGGTCAATGCCGGCGGCATGACTACGGTCAGAGTTGGGTCCACGATAGACCACTCCGGAAGCAGATGCTGGTCAGAGATTCCCGTGGGCTCCTGCATAGCCTGGTCCCGTTTGGCCAAGACGGAGAAAATGGTGGCTTCGCTCCCGGTCCCCGAGGTAGTAGGCACCAATATTTTCTTCACGCCGGGGATGCGTATGGTGTCGCTGCCAAGGTAATCCTCGATATCCCCTTCATTGGTGAGCAACGCGGAAACGGCCTTTGCCGCGTCCATGGGGCTGCCGCCGCCGAAGCCTATGAGCAGGTCGAACTTCTCCCGCCTTCCCATCTCTGTAATCTTGCGTATCGTGACAATATCCGGTGTTTCTTCAATATCGTCATAAAGGCTATACTTAAAAGACTGGAGAACGTTTTCGAGGCGTTTTACCAAACCGCATCGGACCAGCCCTTTATCCGTGATAACCAGGATGTGTTGTGGATCGACTTTAGAGATGATGGGCTTCAATTGTTCAAGGGCATTATTCCCGAAAATAATGGAATTCGATGCGAAAAGGATGATCGGTTTTTCCGTCATAACGACTCCCTTGAAGCTCCCCGCGGCAAGATGCAAGGAATCTTCGGCATATGATGAAGGAACGCGCTTTATTTTTTGCTTGCCAACCCCGTGGCAAGTTACGGGAAATGCGCCCGTTTGCATGTTCAGAACTGAATGAGGAACCACCGGGCTGACTTTGGTCTAACAAAGCCGTCAATGGATTCGTGGAAAGAGCATTTTAACCAGCGATCTTTCCCAAGTTCCGGCTCGCAATAACATACCCATCGTTCGGCATACCTTTGAGTGCGGACAGAACTACCAAATTGATACACTAACAATAATGATTGATCAATAATGTTTTCTTTCCCTGATTCACCACTTGCGGGCATCGAGGCGCGTAACTCCTGGCTGCAACGCTCGTTTCCCGATTTT
>JADFXS010000298.1 GCA_015233515.1 Deltaproteobacteria bacterium
CCTTTGCGCGGCAACGCAGCGTCAAGGCGATTCCATTGCCGGCCCGGATTCTGATATCCAAGGTGGTCAGGGTTATCCAGTCCGAATTTCAGGCGCTGGGTATTCAGTTGGCCCATAAATGCGCTGCCCTGACGATCCTGGCCGATGAAGAAATGTTTGAACAAGTTCTGGTTAACCTGCTTTTAAACAGCCTGCATGCTTCAGCGTCCGGCAGCCAAGTCTGTATTTCCTTAAATCAGGAAGGCAAATGGGCCGTCCTCAAGGTGGAGGATCAGGGCGCTGGTATCGATCCGGAATTGCTGCCGGAAATTTTCAAACCATACGTGGCCGGCAATCCGGAAGGACATGGTTTGGGCTTGTCCATTGTCAAACGCTTTGTGGAAGCCCACGACTGGACCATAGAGATTGATTCTCAACTCGGTCGCGGAACAGTGGTTATTGTTTCCGGGATCAGGATTTTATCCGACGAGGAGGCCAAGATATGAAGGCCAGAGTGTTAGTCGTGGATGATGAGATTAGATATCGCGAATTATATTCGCATGTTTTATCTTCGGCCGGGTTTGAAATCTTGACAGCGGCCACGGCCGAGGCAGCCTTGCAGCTTATAGCCGGTGATAAGCCCGATCTGGTGGTCAGCGACGTACGCCTGCCCGGCGCCAGCGGTATCGAATTATTGCGCGTAGCTCGGGAGGCGCAGGCGGCGTTGCCCTTTCTCCTGGTCACCGCATACGCCGATGTGCGCGACGCGGTGAAAGCGTTAAAGTTAGGGGCGGTCGACTACCTGGCCAAACCGGTGGACCTGGAGGAACTCCTGGCGGCCGTCCGTGATGCGCTCGGCGTCCGCGCCGAGGCCGCGGACCTGAATATTCCCAGCCAGGCCCTGACAGGGATCGTGGCCGAAAGTCCGGCGATTCTGGCCGTCCTCAAAGACGCCTATCGGGTGGCCCCAAGTAATGTCAATGTTTTGCTCATCGGGGAGAGCGGAACCGGCAAGGAAATCCTGGCTCAATTCCTCCACCGGAACAGCCCCCGCGCACGCAACCCCCTAGTCGCTGTGAACTGCGCGGCCATTCCGGCGACCTTACTCGGCAGCGAACTGTTTGGACACGAGAAAGGCGCTTTCACCGGCGCCGTGGCTAAGCGCTTGGGGCGCTTTCGCGAGGCGGACGGCGGCACTCTGTTCCTGGATGAAATCGGTGATCTGCCTAGCGAGTTGCAGGCCGCTCTCTTGCGGGCCATCGAGACCGGACGTATCACTCCGCTGGGAAGCGACCGGGAAGTTGAGGTGGATTACCGACTAGTGGCGGCCACCAATCGGAATCTAGTCCATGATCTGGAAACCGGCAGATTTCGTCAGGACCTTTACTATCGTTTGAATGTCATTACCATTGAAATCCCACCGTTACGCGAGCGGCCCGAAGACATCCTGCCTTTGGCCCGTCATTTTTTAACCCATGGAGAGGCCGAAGGCCGACGTCTTTCCCGGGCCGCGGCCAAAGCTTTGAATGCCCATCAATGGCCCGGGAATGTCCGGGAGTTGGCCAATGCCATGGAACATGCCCGGCTTCTATGTTTAGGGGACACCATCCTGCCCGAACATCTGCCGCCCGCTGTCCGCGAGGCCGCCGCCCGCTCGGCGGTAAAGAACAACGAAACCGTTCCGACCTTGGACGTCAAGACCCTACAGGCCAGTGAACTGGAAACGATCCGGCGCGCCTTGGAACAAACCAACGGCAATCGCACCAGGGCCGCGGAAATCCTGGGCATTACCAGGCGCGGCCTTATATATAAAATGAAACGTTTAGGGGTGAAATGATTGGAGATCTTAAAAGTGCCTGATCCGTGTCCGGGCGACGGATTATGGCACCAAGAAGCATGCGCTTACTGTCATTTCGAAGCGAGAAACCTCCGTTGTTTTCAGGAAAGATATCCAGTCCTTAGAGATTTCTCTTCGCGGCTTGCGCCGCTCATCGAAATGACACCTTACGCTCCAAGTTATAGCAATCTGAAACGGCCCTGATGTCCTGTTTCTTAAAAGATGTTTCTTGACGAGGCTATTGAAAGCGCGGTCTGAATATTTTCCTGCTCGAAATCGGCTCGGTTAGAGACATTACCTCAACCTGTTTTCGTGTCAAAAGGAATTAAGGCGAAAAATTCTAAGTCCTGAGCATTAGTGGCGAAACGCTCAGGACTTAGGGTTAAGGGGTTGAGGGTTTGTTTTGGGTTTGGGACATGGGTACTAAACTTTGGGAGGAATATAATTTATGCTAACTACGTCCACCAAGACGGGGTTGCCAGTCAGGATTCTTTTTCTTGAAATCCAACAGGACGGCGAAGCGCTTTTGAGACAATTCATCCTTAAATTTAATTAGTTCCGCGTGTAAAGCATTGGCCTTGGCTTCATCCAATTTGGGGGAGGTCATTGCGGCGACTAATTCCAGCTTTTTCGTATATAGCTGGCCCTTAAGCTTGATGGTGGCTTCGTCTAAAGGTAGGCGAGGTCCGGATTTGCGAAATGCTTCACCTCGCCATTTTAGACCGTTACGAGCATGACGGGGTTGCCAATCGGGGTTCTTTTTCATAAAATCCAATTTGGCGGCGAAACGTTTTTGAGACAACTCATCTTTAAGTTTGATCAGTTCCGGATATAAAGCATTGGCCTTGGCTTCATCCAATTGGGGTGCGGTCAGCAAGGCAAGCATTTCCAGCCTTTTCATATATAGCTGGCCTTTAAGTTTGATGGTGGCCTCGTCCAAGGGCAGGCGCGGTCCACGTCCGCGATAGGTCGGACCTTGACCATCGGCCGGCGCGGTTTGAGTCGCCAGGACCCACGAAGCGGTAACCAGAACCAATAAAACCGCGACGACAGCAAGAAGCTTTTTGTTTGTCATGCCATTCCTCCATTTGATATCTAGTCGCCTTAGCTGTGATTACAATCAAGCAAAGGACGAGCCAAAATCGAGTTGGTCGTGTTTTTTAATCGAGACATGTGGGCAAGCACGATGGCAAGATTATTATATTGACAACGGTAACTGCTTACTGAAATGTCACTTTATTGTTTGTGGTTTGAGGGTGGGAAGGCCTACGGAACAGAAACTTATTTTAAAAAGGTGATCCTTGGAATCCGTGGAATTATGTGGGGTCCGCGTTCAAAGTCCGAAGGTGACGTATCCGCCTTCGATTTGTGTAACTATTTAAATTTTTGATTTTTTCAATTTTTTATACTTTGCGGCCTTCTACACCTTGCGGCGGAAATTTCCATTTTCAAATAGAGTCACCCTAGCTGTGATAATTTTGCACATTGACACAAGGTTTCACAGACACAAACTTCACAGCGGTTCGGAGTGTTGAAATTTTTTCAACTTTCGAACTTAACGGTTAATGCGCTTTCCGGCGTCGAGGTATACGCTAAGGCAATTTAAGCGGCGGTTGTATTTCCGAACAACATGTAAATCGATTCCTCTCTCTGCTTGGCTCGGTCATTGCTTATTACCCTGACGCTGGAGTAAAGTAGAGATTCCGATGACCAAGACCGTGACTCGGACTTTGGATCACTAGATACCCGGTGTGAAATTTTGACAAGAGGTCGAACATGAAACGACTGGTTTATAAAATCACTATCATAATAACTTTATTGCTGATCTTCGGCTGGGTGGCCGTATGGTTTTACCAACGCGGCAACGCCGAAATCGTCCCGTATCGCACCGCGCGAGTGACCCGCGGTGATCTGCTCATCACCATCAATGCCACCGGGACCGTGGAACCGGAGGAGGTGATCGACGTGGGCGCGCAGGTGGCCGGAATCATTTTGTCATTCGGCAAGGATGCCCAGGGCCGGACCATTGATTACGGTTCCGTGGTCAAGGAAAAAATGGTTCTGGCCTCGATAGACGACGCTCTATATGCCGCTGACGCGGCCTCGGCTCAGGCGGCGACTCAATCCGGTAAAGCCGGCGTCCAGCGCGCGGAAGCTGATTTACTGCAATTAAAAGCCAAACTCTACCAAGCCGAGCGCGACTGGAACCGCGCCAAGACCATCGGCCCGTCCGAAGCCATGGCTCAATCCACCTATGACGGCTACAAATCAGCCTATGATAGCGCCAGGGCGAATGTCGCGGTGGGTCAAGCCGCAATACTGCAAGCCAAGGCCACGCTGGCCCAAGCCGAGGCGGCTGAAGTCCGGGCGCGTCGGAATCTGGCGTACTGCACCATCATGTCGCCGATCACCGGTGTTATTATCGACCGTCGAGTGAATATCGGCCAAACCGTTGTTTCCAGCTTGAACGCGCCCAGCCTGTTCCTGATCGCCAAGGAC
>JADFXS010000299.1 GCA_015233515.1 Deltaproteobacteria bacterium
TCAACGGCGACGTCGGCCTGATCATCACCGGCTTCGCCTATGTGCATCCAGAGGGTAAGGTCTTGCCCGGTCAGACCGGAATTCATGCCGACGACCATATCCCGGACCTGCTGAGCCTGACTACGGCCATTCATAAAGCCGGGGGGCGAGTGGCTATTCAAATGGCCCACGGCGGAATCCAATCGCGTCCTTATCTGGCCGGTTTGGACATTCCACCGGCCGGACCATCGGCGATCAGCCTTCCTCCGATAAAAAACCGGCCAGCTCTAAAGCTAAATCGGGAATTGACCATCGCCGAAATTAAAACCATGGTCGAATATTTCCATTTGGCCGCCAAGCGAGCCAAGGACGCCGGATTCGATGCCATTCAACTCCATGGTGCCCACGGTTATTTACTGAGCCAATTTCTTTCCCCGTTTTTTAATCATCGCGGGGACCGATATGGCGGGAGCCTGGCCAATCGAGCCCGCTTTGTTTACGAAGTCTATGAAGCCGTCCGGGCCGCCGTGGGCTCTGATTATCCGGTGATGATAAAATTAAATTGTCGAGACTTTGTCGATGGCGGCTTGGAACTCGAGGATTCGGTCAAAGCGGCCCAAAACCTCACGGAGATGGGTTTGAACGCCGTGGAAGTATCCGGCGGTCTTCCGTGGAGCGGCGCCTTTGTTCCGTCGCGAGCCCCGATCGATACTCCGGAAAAAGAAGCCTATTTCCGTTTGCCGGCTATGGCTCTCAAAGAAAAAATCAAAGCACCGGTCATCCTGGTGGGCGGTCTGCGGTCTCCCCGGGTGAACGAAGAGATCTTAATCAACCACCAAGCGGACTTAGTATCCCTTTGCCGACCGTTCATCCGCGAACCCGACCTGATAAAACGCTGGGCCGGGGGTGATTTGGCTCCGGCCGCCTGCACTTCTTGCGGCGGATGTTTCACCAGCGGCCTAAAAGGACTTGGCATCTCCTGTGGGGAACTTAATAAAAACCGGGCCGCGGACTGACAGCCGATCAGCGGATGGCGCGCTTTAGCCCCTTAAAGTGCGCCACCCCGATACAGAACTTAAGCCGAAAGCCTTAAGTCATTTTTTTTCTTCAATTTATTCTCCGCCCATGCTTCTCCCGCTCTTTGAGCCGGAGTAGGCGTCGGACGCCACTGTCTCCTTTTCTATGTTCTTGCCTTTATCAGCTTTTCTGCCATAATCAAGCTGTAGCAATGTTTTCTTTTTCTCCGACCCTTAAATTTAGAGCCCTTCCGACTGGAGAAAAGACCAATGATTAATTTTGACAATGCATTGGACCAGGCGGTTATACCAGTAAGCCAAAACTCATAACCAATCGAGCGAAAATCATGGATTTCGTAAAATGCCACAAGAGTCGATATGTACTCAAAGCCGATCAAATTTTTGCTCTGCCAATTTTTCTTTTTACTATTGTCGGCTTTTTTCTGGCTTTAACCGGGCTCGATAGTTCTGTCGTATTTGACCCACCTCGACTTCTACCGTTGCTTAATTTTATTTTTCTTTTTCTTTGCCCCATGGTCGTTGGAGTTATAGCCGCCAACAGCTATCTGATGAGCGGATCCGTAAGTTTGTTCATGTTTGTTAGCGGCGTTTTTTCGTTTGCTATTGGAAGTCTCATAGCTGGCTTCCTGCTGCCGATGGAAGGTCCGAATTATGTTATTACACTTCATAATTCCGCGGCTTTTTTAGGAGGTTTGTTTCACGTTATCGGCTCGTTTCTATCGCTTGTAGGCATACAATCTGAAAACGATCCACGACGCAGAAAATACAATTTATTTTTCATGTACTCTTTCTTATCGGTTTTATTTATAATCATTACCTTCGGCGCGGTGCGTCATCTTTTACCGGTGTTCTTCATCCAGGGCCAAGGTCCTACAACCATCCGTCAAGCCGTGTTAGGCGCCGCGACAATTTTTTTCTTCCTGTCAGGCGGATTATTTATAAGCCTATATTTGCATTCGAAAAATAAGTTTCTATATTTTTATTCACTTGCCCTTTTTTTAATAACCATAGGACTCGGTTTTGTATTCATCCAAGAATCCTTTGGAAGTCCCATCGGATGGTTGGGGAGAATCGCCCAGTACCTGGCCGGGATATATCTGCTCTTGGCTGTCCTGCGATCCAGACATCATCTAAGCGGGGAGGGCGTGAGACTGGATGAGGTCCTTGCGACATTATTCCGCAGCCGCTTCGAGTTACTTTTGGAAAAGCGCACCAAACAATTATCTCTGGCCAATGAGGAACTGCGCATAGAAATAGAAATCCGCAAGGGCGTCGAGGAGGCGTTGAAAGAGAGCACTTTTTTCTTGAACACTCTACTCAAAACCATTCCTTTGCCAATATTCTATAAAGACATCGAAGGTCGCTACATCGGCGTAAACAAATCCTTCGAAGAGTTCGTTGGCCGAACGAGCCGGGAACTCATGGGGAAAAACGTATTTGACATCGCCCCTGCAAAATTTGCCGCAGTCTACCACGCAAAAGATATCGAACTTTTTCAACGCCCAGGCTATCAGGTGTACGAAACGCAATTGAAGGACGCCAAATGTCTCGTCCACGATGTGGTTTTTCATAAAGCTACATTCATTGACTCCGCCGGTCAAGTTCACGGTCTGATCGGCGCGATTCACGACATTACCGAGCCCAAACGGGTGGAGCAAGCGCTGCGGGAGAGTGATCAGAGGTTCGATCAATTGGCTGCGCAGAGCCGAACTATCGCTTGGGAGGTAAACACGGACGGCTTGTATACCTATGTCAGCAACGTATCCGAAGCTGTTTGGGGTTATCGCGCGGATGAATTGGTAGGTCGTATGCACTTTTATAGCCTGCACCCCGAGGAAGGGCGAGAGGAGTTCAAAGCAGCCGCCTTTAAAGCCTTTAAGCGAGAGGAGGCTTTCCAGAACCTGGTCAATCCGGTACTGGCCCGTGATGGCCGTCTGGTATGGGTCTCCACCAACGGCATCCCCATGAAGAGCAAGACCGGCCAACTACTTGGCTACCGTGGTTCCGACACCGACATCACCGAGCGCAAACAGGCGGAGGAAGAAAAGGAGAAACTTCAAACCCAGTTGGTTCACGCCAAAAAAATGGAATCCGTCGGTATTCTGGCCGGCGGCATAGCCCATGAATTCAACAACATCCTGCAAGCTATCTTAGGATACAACTGGCTGGCTATCATGGATAAATCAGAGGCGGACCAGGAATACCCATATTTGAAGGCTATCGAGGAAGCGGGTAAACAAGCGGCTCAACTTGTCAAGCAGCTCCTATTGTTCAGCCGTCAGGTTGAAGGTCAACGCTGTCCGGTCGAACTCAATCGTCAAATTGAGAATGCCCGCCTGATCCTGGAACGCGCCATCCCCAAAACGATTGATATCGAGGTTAATCCAAGCAGCCGCTTGTGGACCGTCTTGGCCGACCCGGTTCAAATTGAACAAGTGCTGTTGAATTTGGGGAGCAACGCCGCCGACGCCATGCCCGATGGTGGAAAATTAATTTTTAAAACCGAAAACCTCACCTTGCACCAGGAACACGCGACGCACCATCCGGGAATAGAACCAGGCAATTACGTTCTTCTGACTGTCGTGGACACGGGACAAGGCATGGACCCGAAAACCGTTCAACACATCTTCGATCCTTTTTTTACCACCAAGGGGATCGGTAAAGGGACCGGTTTGGGCCTGGCCTCGGTTTATGGCATCGTCAAAAACCACGGAGGTCATATCACCTGTCAAAGCTCCGTCGGCCAAGGAACTACTTTCGCGATATACCTGCCTATTATCGCCTTAAAAGATTTTCCCGCGGAAAAGACTTTAGAAAGACAATTACCCAAAGGCGGAAACGAAACCGTCCTTTTGGCGGACCACGAGAAGGCCATAAGAGATTTTGCGTCCAAGGTTCTTCAGCGTTTCGGATATACGGTTATTACCGTTACTAGCGGCGAGGAAGCGCTGGAGATTTTCATGCTTCAGAAGAGCAAGATCGATTTAGTTCTTCTTGACATCGGAATGCCGGGCCTGGGCGGCCGCGGATGCTTGCGTGAAATTCTTCAGATCGACCAATCAGCCAAAGTAGTAATTGCCGGCGGATTCTCAAACAAGGAACAGATCAAAGAGATGTTGGAAGCAGGCGCAGCCGGATATGTCGGGAAACCATACCAATTGAACGACTTACTGAACAATGTGCGAACAGTGTTGGATGGGCGGCAGTAAACCGGTCTAAATGAATTTACTCCGGCATTCCGACCAAGTCACCCTTCAAACGGCAAAGCCGCCTCGAGGACGGCTTTGGCATA
>JADFXS010000300.1:0-444 GCA_015233515.1 Deltaproteobacteria bacterium
GACATGCTGCTGTCCCGAGCTCTTAATCGAGGTTATGCCATGAGCCGCTTTCGCTGGCCGATTGAGTTTGGTCTTTTGAACAATGATTGCTTGTGGGTCATGGACGAAGTCCAACTAATGGGCAACGGTTTGGCCACTACGGCGCAGTTACAGGCTTTTAGACGAATTTGGGGCACCTATGGCCCGGCCAAATCCATCTGGATGAGCGCCACCATGCGTCCGGAATGGCTGGAAACCGTGGATTTTTGGCCGGATACCGATGCTCCAGGAAATATATCTTTAAATTCGGATGACTACAGTGTTCCGGCTGTGATCCAAAGAACAAAGGCGACTAAAGAAATCACCATGGTCAAAATCAAAAAAAGTGATGGAGGGCAGGCTGAAGCCCAATTAGCCCTAAAAAGCCACAAGCCAGGAAGCATAACGCTGGTGATAGTCAATACC
>JADFXS010000300.1:493-4304 GCA_015233515.1 Deltaproteobacteria bacterium
GAAACCGATTGCCAAACTTGTTTTAATCAATTCTCGTTTTCGTTCTCCGGATCGAAAACAGAAAATTAGAGAGATGTTAGAAACGCCTTACGAAGACGGACCAGGACTTATTGTTGTTTCCACTCAGGTTGTTGAGGCTGGGGTTGATGTATCGGCGGCAACGTTGATCACCGACTTGGCTCCTTGGTCATCATTAATTCAGCGCTTTGGAAGATGTAACCGACGAGGCGAGTATGGGTCTAAGGGAGGGGATGGTGGATTCGAGCCCTCGCCGATGCCGGCCCAAATATTTTGGATTGACATCGCGGCCAAAGGGAAAAATAGCCAAACCGCGCCATATGAAGCCAAGGATTTAGATCTGGCCCGAGAGCAGCTAACCGGTTTGAATGATGCCGGGCCAGAGACACTGATGACCAAAGTACCGGCTGACAGCCCTCAAGGTAAAAAATTATTAGCGTTCAATTTCACCCGGGTCATTCGTCGCCATGACTTACATGGTCTTTTTTCCACAGAACCAGATCTTTCCGGTGGCTTTACCGATGTGTCCGGTTTTGTCCGGGACGCAGACCCAAGTGTCGATGTTCATGTTTTCTGGAGGGGTTGGGTTACTGGGCGACCTTCACTAGACATGGAACCACCGGGAAGATTGGAATTATGCCCTGTTCCATTGGCTGATATCAAAGATTTTTTCAAAAATGGAAAAGCGGCTTGGGAATGGAACGCTGATGAAGGCCGGTGGATGCCCCGGTGGGCAAAGGACATCCGGCCGGGTATGACTTTGCTTCTAAACCAAAAGCAGGGGGGGTATTCCACTGAATGTGGCTGGACCGGACAAGAGACGGATATTCCAGCACTGGTTACGAATAGTCAAGCTGAGTTTAATTCATTGAACTCTGATTCGCAGAGCTTAGCCATTGGCTGGCAATCCTTGGAAAATCATTTAATTTTAACCAAAGTCGAAACCAAAAGAATAACTTTAAAGCTGCCATTGCCTGAACCAATTTACCAAGTATTATTATCTACTTCCACTAGCCATGATATTGGCAAGATCTGCCCCCCATGGTCCAAAGCCGCCCTGACATATGTGGACACCTTACGAGAAAGAGCCATCACCGAACTAACTGAAAACCCGGATTCTCGTGAGTCGGAATTCTTCAAGGCGCTCTTGGAATACCTCCAACCGCCGCCCGACCAGGAAGTAACTTGGGCAAAGTTCCCCAATCCGGTAACTCTATTGTCGAGATATGACTTCGATTCCGAACAGGAAAAAAGAATTCTATCAAGACTTAATGTCCGGTTCACTCCAGGCGTTCGCCATGAAGCAGCTTCCGCTTTAGCCTTATGGACATTATGGCAACGCAAAAACTTGGAAGTGAACGCCTTGACCGTTTACTTGGTTGCAGCCCATCACGGTAAGGTGCGAACGGTTCTGCGATCAACCAAAGGCGACGACGATGTCTACGGACTCCACAGCGGTCTGATTCTCCCGCCGATATCTCCATGGCTTCTGGACAATATGGAATTGGACTTGTCGCCGCGCTATTTCGGAGCCGCTGGGAACTGGTCGGAAGCTAGCGATGAATTCCATTTTGACGGTCCGAGTTGGGCCGGCATGGTCGCTGAGTTGTTAGGCCCGGAGCTTGATCATGACCCTGATCCGATGGAAGCGGTCCCAGATAATGAACCACGCAATTTAGGCCCGTTACGCTTGGCTTATCTTGAAGCCATTGTTCGTGCCAGCGACCGGCGAGCCTCACGGAAGTAGCGCCTGCCAAGGAGAATGACATGTCCATAAAACTAAATGTTGTTCATTTTCTGGGAATAAACACACATTGCCTGGGCTCTTATTTAATGGGGCTCGGACTTTTATCCGCCTGTGCCAAGCAATGGCCTTCAATCCGCGGATGCTGGCGAGACGGCCAATTTGTCCTGGTCGGTAAGGAAATTACCAGGGAAAATACTTCTAACTACCTGAAAAATAGCTGGAAGCCAACTGATTATTCGGAGCGTTGGTGGGCCAATCCCCAAAAAACCGATACAAAACAAAAAACATCAGAAGCTGTTTGGAGGGAAAGAAATATCAGAAGCGATGAAGCTACAAGAATTCTCGACAGCCATTTGGTGGGGATGGAGCGCAACCAATTCAATCCACTGTTCGGAACCGGTGGGAATATAGGAAAGCGCGATTTAGCCAAAGGCTTTAAAGATGCCCGAAGACATATCGAAAAAAATAGTAAACTAACGGATAAATGGTTGATGCACAGTTTGTTCAATACGGCAATTGATGAACTCCCCAAATTTAGTAATGCTTCTACATGGTTTGTCACATCAAATAAAAGATTCAATAGCGGGCAACAGAACTGGTTCCGAGACGGTCGGATATCACCATGGTCTTATTTGCTAGCGTTGGAAGGAGCTTTTCTTTTTAAAGGCTCCATTTCAAAAAGACTGGGTTCCAACAGAAGAGGCCATGCCGCCTTCCCTTTCATGGCCACTGCGAAAAACCCAACAACGGCAGGCGGGATAGGCAAATCCAACGCCGAGATGTGGGCTCCGCTCTGGTCCAGGCCAGCCACCTTCAACGAAGTAACCACACTGATAAGCCGAGGGATAGTTCAAATTGGTCAGAAAGGAGCCGCCGCGCCGCATGAATTTGCCTTAGCCGCTTTGGGAGCCGGAGTGGATTTCGGCATTGATAGTTTTGCGGCTTTTGAACTTCGTGAAACTACAAGTAGCCAGGTAAAAGAAGCCATACCTCGTGAGAATATACAAGTCACGCCCAACCGCAAGCAAGAATCACATCTCTTGATGGAGCTTCTCCCTTGGTTGGACCGAATGCCAAATGAACCTAGTAATAATCAAAAAAAGGGGCATTTCACTGGTTTTCGAGGTGCGCTGGAAGAGGCCATTAGAAATGTTACCGCTGAACCCGAAGAACCCGATAACTGGCGACGATTGTTGTGGTTGGCCTCTGATACCCAAATGCGCATTGACCGCAACAAGGCATTTCGATCCCAAATGTCGCCGATCCAATATTTATCACCCGCCTGGTTTGATCGATGTTGGCCTGAACCAACCACGGAAATTCGTTTGGCTCGCGCGGTGGCAAGCATTGGTGTCAGGATGGTCAACCCCATTATGGAAAATATTTTCGGAATAGAATTGAAACCCGGCCGTAGCTTTATCGAATATTCCAAGACGGACCGGCCGCCAAGGGTTGTATGGACTGCAATGGATCCGATACGCGGTTTAGCGGCTATCATGGAACGACGACTAATCGACGCTGATACTATTCAAGATATTCCATTAAAATCTGCCATTCACGCCACAGTGGATGATTTGAATTTACTTTTATCCGAGAAATTTAATATAGATGTTCTTGGGCACTGGCTGGCTCCTTTCAGTCTAATCAACTGGTCAAATCCCGGGCAACCGAATATTTCTTCAAATTTCCCATTAACTTTCGGATCTGGAACTGATGGTCTTTATCTATGGACAGCCTTGTTCCGTCCATTCTTCCACCCCAAGCCCATTATGCTTGGATCACAGCCTTTGTTTCCGGAGCATCTGCGACCATCTTCTGGTTTGGCCAGACGATTATACTCACTTCTCAGGCAGGGCGAATGGTCAGAAGCATATAACTTGGCCCGTACCCGATATCTGGCGGCAAATCGGGCTATTATTCCTTTTTCCTGTCAAATGGCGGTTAATGAGGAATTAGTAACTGCTTCCCTATTGATTCCCTTGTCCAGTTTTGCGGTCCGACATGGCATTCGCCACTGGCTGATACCAGAGAAAAGCCAAAATTAAC
>JADFXS010000301.1 GCA_015233515.1 Deltaproteobacteria bacterium
TCAAACGTGAGGGGACAGTTACCAAGGGCTCGAAATATGCTGAAAAAACAATAGGCGCGGATTACCGCCTGACCGGACGGGTCGGCACTATTGACCAATTAGAAACATCATCAGGCACAGCCTCGCGTTTTACCCAGATTACCTATGAAATGATCGATCTGGAAAGAACCGAGATTGTCTGGGGTGGCATGCATGAATTTAAAAAATCAGCCGCGGACGACGTTATATGTAGTTAAGCATATGCGCTGGCCGATCATCCTCGCGGTTTTGCTTAGCCTGTATCCAGTGGGCTGTAGCGAAAACCGGAATATCGTGGACTCCGATGAACAGTTGGCCGCATACCTGGCCGATAAACCTGACGCTCTTAAGCGTTTTTACGCCAGGGTTCTTGAGGAAGGCAGCCGGAACATGGTTCTTAATCAAATGGAAGCCGGTTTGGCGGCCATGGAATTAGGAGAATACCGGCTGGCCGAGGAATCGTTCGATCAAACGCTTTTGGGCATAGAATCCGTTTATGCCAATAACGAGCAGGCAGAAAATGCCCGCGGACTCTGGCGAAAGGAAGGTTCCAAGGATTTTAAGGGTGAACCATATGAACGGGTCATGGCTTATTACTATCGCGGATTGTTGTACATTTTGCGTGGTGACTACGAAAACGCCCGGGCCTGTTTTAAAAGTGGTATTCTCCAGGATGCCTTTGCCGAGGAAGACCAGAACAAATGCGATTTTGCATTACTCATTTTTTTGGAAGGGTGGTCCTCCCAGCAGCTAGGCGCGACATCCTTAGCCAAACAGTCCTATGACGAACTTAAAACTTTACGTCCTGATTTTGTCTTGCCCGGCGCTGACGATAATTGCCTGATGCTGATCGAAACCGGAGGCTCTCCAATAAAAGTCGCGATGGGCAAGTATGATTCCATCTTGGCGATCACGAGAGCGGAAGGATTCCGGGAAAGATGGGCCAAAGTGATCTTGAACAACAAAGTTGTTCCGGCCTTTCGCATGGAAAACATTTTCTGGCAGGCTGCTTCCCGCGGCGGGCGTCTGTTTGACGGCATTCTGGCCGGGAAAGCCAAATTCAAGGATATAAACGACACGATGGGCAACTCTATCCTGGATATCTGCTTGAAACTCTTAAACGAAGGGAATGCCGAGCATGATTCTGCCGTGATAGCCACAGCCATGCTTTGCACAATCGTGGGATTGATTCCAAAAATTATAGCGATCAAGGTGGAGACCGCAGCGGATACCAGATACTGGCACAATCTACCTGATTCTGTTCATGTGGTGTCCACCAGAATGGCCGGGACCCCGACGGTCAATTCTCCCGGACTGAAACCCGGAGAAGTCATGCAATTCTCATTTTACGATGAAAATGGCGGCAAGATGCCGGAGCTAAAACAGACGGCGAAGGTTCAACCCGTTCCGCCCGGGCGGAGCGGCTTGGTTTGGGTCAGATCGCGCTCGGCCGTCAACTAGATCAGCTCTAACTAAACACGGAGAAAGATCATGAAGATAACTAAGATGGCTGCAATTGTCCTAGCATTCAGCCTGTGGGTTGGATGCGCCTCCAATGACGTCAACAAAGGCGTGGGAGTGCCACTCAACACGGTCAATTTTTTGGATAAGGCCTTGGAAGAAAAGGTGGCTGTCCAGTCCACCAATGCCCGTCGTTCCGCCTCGGACACGGTCGAGGTTTGGGCGGTGTTGCGGAACAAAACAGACAAAACCCTGCAATTGGAAGCCCGAACCCAATTTTTTGATCGTCAGCAAGCTCCGGGAGAACCACCGACCGCTTGGCAGCGGCTTTTTTTGCCGAGCGGCGCTTTGGGCACTTATAAGGATTTTTCCACCAAGGTCTCAGAAGTGGGTTATTATTATATAGAAATCAGGGAGGTGCGTTAACGTGCCCAGAATACTTCTTGCCATGACGGCTCTGGTGGTTGTTGGCCTGATGGCTTGCAGCCCACCTCGGCCCACAGGAGTGATTCCACCGCCGGCGCCGCCAAGAGCCGAAGTTCCGGAGAAATCCGAATGGCCCGAGGAAAAGGCAACCGGCCAGACAGATCGAAACAAGGACGTCCAAGAGACCACGGACCGATTCCGTCAGGCGTATGTCAGCGCCGGTAGGCCACGCTTAGCGGTTTATCTGAACCGGCAGCTCTCCGATGACGTGGAAGAGTGGGACACCAGCGACCGCCAGGTAACATCCCAAAAAAGCGTAACCAGCGGCCAGGCGCCTGGAAAGCCAACCTCCGGCACGGACCAGGCCGGAACAACCAGCGAAACCACTACCTATACTCAAACCTACAAAGGACTGGGAAGCCATCGCGCCGGCCCGGATGAAGCCTGGATATGGGGATTTGAAGACGGATTTCTCGAACCTTTCCTGGCCGCCGGCGCTCAAGTCGTGGATCGAACCGTTATGCTCAGACAGGCGGCCGCGCAATCGTCGTCTTCAGGCGGAGCAGGACCTGTTTCTGTTAAAACCATGGAGATGGAAGCGTTGCGCAATAAAGCCGATTTGTTCGTCGAGCTATTGGTGACTCGTTCTCCGGACAGCGCATATGGTTACGAATTTAAGGCCTCGGCTAAAGATATTAACACCGGACTCTTGAAAGCCAATGTCTCCAGCTTGCGGTGGCCGGCTCAATCCGCTACGACACAAGTAGCCGTGCCGGGACCTAAAGGCTATGACTTCGTGGAAAAAAAGGCCAATCTTCCTCCGGTACCCCAAGTAGCTTCCTGGTTGGCGGCGGATATGATGCGAGGCTTGATGAGCGCCTGGAATCCCCCTCAAACCAACACGGATCCGGCCCAGAGCCCTACCGCGCCGGCCACGAAACCATAAACCGGGGCAGGGGAGAGATATGACCATACCTGATGAAGAAATGTCCGAGACTAGATCCGAGTTATCGCGGCGATCATTTATCGGGAGGTTGGCCGGGTTAGGACTAGTGACTTTACTGGCGACCGGCTGTAGCCAATATTGTTGTTCCGGTTCTCAGAAAATCCAGTGTCCGACCTGTCAGGGCTCCGGCCGGGTGTGTAATTCCAAGGTGGACGGAAATGTTATTCCGGTAGATAAGGAATTATGCACGCCTGGAACGGAATCCAGTTGTCCTTTCTGCAAGGGACAAGGTTACATCTATAGATAATCACATATCCGTCCATCATTCTCTAGTGGAACATGGGCAGGAGGTTGAGCACATGATCCTTGTTTTAGCTAGGTTAACCAAGCTTTGGTTGATCATGGCCATGGCATTGGCCATATTATTGGTCGCTTGCGGGCCCAGCCGTCAAGAGGCCACCAAACAAGTTGTCACCGGTCTCGACGGCGCTTCATCTAATTGTCTGGCCATGTTCATGACCAAGTATGGTGATGCGGCTTATTCCGAATCGCAGAACCTTAAACCCATCTGTGTGGATTATCGCCAGATGGTCGTGACCATGAGCCTGGAACAAAAGAGTGGATCTGCCCAGGATGTCGCTTACCGGGTTCGTGTTTCTTATGTTCAACCGCAATCCCTGCCGGTAACTGTTTATCAGCGAACTTACTGGTTTGATCAAAACGACAAGGAAAGTGCGGAAAAGAAAGTTCAGGCCCTGGTGACATTGGGCGCCAACAGGCAATAAATTGTTATCAGCCGGTTTCCTGGCCGGAAACCGGCTGAAATGATCGGCCCGAACGCTGATAAATATGGCTGATCTTTATCTCAGCTTGACGCAAGGCGTCTATAACTTCTTTCAGGTCTTCAGTCGCGATTTCAACGGCCAGGCCACAATCCGGATTGACCTCCTTGGGCACAGGGACCAGATCAAAAGCCACACTGGTTTTTTTTAGTATTTTCTCCGCTTTGAGGACATGGTGAATTGAGGCCAGGATCAGGATCAGGTTCTGTGAGCAGTAGGTGTTCATGGTAGTTTACCGCGGAACGCGGGCCAGTTCGTCAAGCGCCAGAAGAACGTCGCTGATTTCTTCCCGGGTATTGAACCATCCAAAGGAAAATCGCACCGCGCCTTGAGGAAAAGCGCCGATGGTCCGGTGAGTCCTGGGGGCGCAATGAAGTCCGGGCCTGGTCATTATATTATATTTGCGGTCCAGAACCTGGGCCAAGTCCGAGGGTGACCAATCGGCCAGATTGAGGGACACCACCGCGACGCGGGACTCCGGATCCATAGGCCCGTAGACCTCGATCCCGGGAATTTGGGTCAAGCCGTCCAAAAACACTCTAGACAATTCCAGTTCATGAAGACGAACACGGTCAATTCCGATTTTCGTAATAAATTCGATGCCTGC
>JADFXS010000302.1:0-1273 GCA_015233515.1 Deltaproteobacteria bacterium
TTTCCGGCCCGGGTTTTCGCCATACTCCCCTGAGCGATCCGGCGGGGATCGGGATAATTCGGCCAAAAATCAATGGTCCCGATCCCGCCCGCGACTGGTCGACTCAACCCTTGCGCCAGTCGGCGACATGGCAAATTCATAGTGAGACATGTTTGATATCCAAAACTACGCCGGCTTCATCGCCGCCATTTTCGTGTTTCAGATCGCGCCGGGACCCGGAACCATAACCATTCTGAACGCTACCGCCCGAAGCGGCCTGGGCGCCGGTTTCGGCGCCGTCGGCGGGACGCTGCTCGGCGACTTCATATACATGGTTGCGGCCGTGATCGGGCTCGCGGCCCTTATGCAAACCTACCCGTTGGCTTTTGACCTCCTGCAATGGCTAGGGGCGGCCTATCTATGCCGAATAGGCTTAAAACTGCTAGGCTCATCCGCTTCCCAGACCTCGAGCGCCTCCGCGATTAAAAACAGCGGCTGGCTTTATTTCCGTCAGGCGTTCGCGGTCAGTCTCACCAACCCGAAAGTAATCCTCTTCTTTCTGGCCTTCTTCCCGCTCTTCCTGCGGGCCGACGCCTCACCCGTCACCCTCGGGATCATGATGGTGCACGTGACTATCTTGAGCTTCCTCTATCAGGCCGGATTGGCGCTAGCCGGGAACTGGGTGGCGCGCCGGCTCGCATCGCGGCCGTTGGCGCGAAGAGCGGCCAGGTGGGTCGCCGGCGTGTCGATTATCGGGTTTAGTGTAAAGCTGGTAGCTAATAATCAATGAGATGCCACAAAGCCTTAGAATTACTAACTGTGGTTTAAAAGTTTTTAGCGCGGCTGACTAGATTTTGTTGCTGATTCCTAAAACACCCGATAATAAGATATGTGCTAAAATGAATAGAGCCTCAAGCGCTCCATGCGTTATCTCATAGAAGAAGCAGGTAGACGCCGATGCATTCTTTCGAAAATTTCAAAGGGTTTGTCAGAACGGGCATCGATCTATTTCAGCCTCTGACCGTACTGATTGGACCTAATGGATCTGGCAAAAGCAACGCCATCGAAGGCGTCGAGCTTATCTCCTTTATTGCGCACGGGCGCCCGCTTCATGAAATCACGGACGTCGATCGGGGCGGCGCAATTGAAATCCGAGGCGGCCTTCAGTCAAGCCCACGATATGGTCATGACTCTTTCGGCCTCGGATTTGAAGCTTCTATTAAATTCGGAGAAGAGAATAAAGGCTTTTCTTATAAAGTCAAAATCCGAATCAAACCAAATGTTCAGATCGCAG
>JADFXS010000302.1:1296-4278 GCA_015233515.1 Deltaproteobacteria bacterium
AATGATTTTTGAAACCGTTGAGGCTACTTCCGAGATGTTGCTTGCTAGGTACAATAATTTCAGTCGTGGTGGGAAAAAGCCGCAAGTTGCCATTGCGGCGAATCGCTCCGTTCTTTCACAGTACAAAGACTTTTGCAAAAACAACTATAAATACGATGCTTGCGTCGAACTTACGAAAAATATTATGGAATATCTTCGGGCTTCATTCATCTTCGACCCTAATCCCAAACTTATGCGCTCCTATGAACGTATCGGCAATCGATTTCTTTCCCGGAATGGAGCCAATCTATCCGCCGTCTTATACGCTCTAAAAGAGGGTAACGAGGAAGACAAGATGTCTTTGAATCGATTACTCGGATGGATCAAGCAATTGCCTCAAGAGCCGTACCAAGCGATAGACTTTGTTACAACAGACCTGCACGATGTGATTTTCAAGATAAAAGAAAGTGATCGGGAAGAGTTTATTAATGCGCGCTTGTTATCTGATGGCACCTTACGGACCTTGGCGGTGTTAGCCGCCTTGGAGACGGCGGAACCATCCAGTCGAGTCATCATTGAAGAGTTTGATAATGGTTTACATCCCAGCCGAGTTCAAATGTTGACCCAGGCAATCCAAGAGGCCTGCGATCGTCGCAAATTAAATGTACTACTCACTACTCATAATCCCGCAACTCTAAATAGCTTACAACAGAGCCAGTTGGAAGGGGTGGTTCTCTGTGCCTGGGACCCTGCCCAACATGCTTTTTCTCTCATCAGGCTTTTGGATTTACCTCGCTATGAAGAATTGATGGAACAAGGCGGCCTGGGAGATGTTGTAACTCGGCGTTTGATAGAAAAATATTTAATGCCGAATTTCGAAAAAATGCACAAAGAAAATGTCCTTGCCTGGTTGGATAGTCTGCCATGAAAACTTGTCTTATCGTAATGGATACGAGTTATCTGGACGAGCTATACGCTGTTCCCGAAAAAAGCAGCAAGGCCGTCAACACAGAGGCAAGAAAACGCTTTGCATTGGCAGTTAGGCAAAAAGCTCGCTTCTTCGTCCCCTTGCCTTGCCTCTTTGAGTTGGCCAATCATATTGCGCACATAAGCGATGGTAATCGTCGTAAGAATCTGGCGGATTCTCTCGTCAAAACAATTGAACAATGTGTCTCTAATTGTGAGCCATGGATAATTACACCCTACGATATGATAGAGGCTCTTCCGAAACTGTGCAGAGCGTTCGCGGATGAATATGTTGCCCAAGGCATTGGTTTGACAGATACTTATATTATTCAAGAGGCGCGTCGGTTGAAGAGAATCTATAATAAACCGCCTTATCGAGTTCATATCTGGACCAAGGACCACGCATTAAAAGCTTGTGAACCGGATTTAGAGTTATAGTATATTCGGGTGATAGCATAATTGTTTGGACCTATGGAACTTTAAAAAGATTACCAAGAAGCTAGGAGGACGCCATGACCAGATTCACCACTGTCGGTCTGATCATCTTGTTGATAATCGGAACTTGCAGCCTATCCTCGGCAGCCGGCGACCAGGCCTTGGCCAGCCGAAAAACACTCGGCTTAAACGAATTTGCCGTGCCCGGGTATTTCCTGGACGGCTTTTTCATGGCCAATGAACTCAACCCCAAATATTTTTTCGGACCGGTCAAGGATTTGGTCAAGGCTTGTGGATGCCCGACAACCTGGTTGATCGATGACGCCGAACGACAACGGATCGGCGATGTGGAAAAGCGGACCGATCCCCTCGAATTCTCGGTCTACTTGGAAGCGGACTGCCCTGACCGGCTGATTTATTATGGTTTTGTGGTCCAACATCAGCTGGACCCGGAACAATGGCTCAAATGGCGCTGGAAGTTTCACAAGAGCAAGGCCGAACCCGAGTATGGCCAGACCAGGGACCGTCTGAAAAAGGCGGCCCAGGACGGCATCAACCCGGCCGGAGAACTGCGTTCCATCGAAATCAACGGGAATCTGGACATGAGAAATCCCGAGGATGCCATCATGAAGGATCTGAAGCTGCGTCCGGTTTACGATCTGGAAAAAGGACAGAAAATCACTCCGTGATCCCATGGGAATAGAGGTATGAAACTCAAGCACCATAAAACCAGCGCCCCCCAACAGGTAATCGGCCTGATTGTCTTGATGGCCATTTCCTCTCTGGCCGTATGGGTCTGGCAAAAACAATTCGATTTCAATCCCGCGGTCCTGGAGGCGCAAAAAGCCGGGATCGGCGTCGGCGGACAGCTGCAGACGGCTACTCCGGACCGGCCCAAAACGGAAAACGACTTGGCGCCGACTCTGCCGGGTTTGACGATCATGTCGGCTCCGGAAGCCTTTGGCCCGGATACCCTGGCGGACAAGATCGACGGTAAGGCCGAACTGTACCTCTCCTCCGGGTTCAAAACCCTCAAGGCCCAGCGCCTGGCCTCGACTTCCAACGCGGACCTGTGGCTGGAAATTTTCCTTTACGACATGGGGTCCGGCCAAAACGCCTATGCTGTTTTCAGCAGCCAGCGTCGGCCCGAGGCAGAAGATGTGCCGGAGACCCCGCTGGCCTATAGAACCTCCAACTCTCTTTTTCTGGCTCATGGCGGCTATTATTTGGAAGTCATCGCCTCTCAGGTTTCGCCGGACCTGCCGAATCTTTTAGTCCGCGTGGCCCACGCCATGACCGCCAAGCTGGGGCCCCAGGCCGAGGCCCTGTCCGAACCGAGTCTATTTCCCCTCGGAGGTTTCAAGTCCGGCACGTTGCGTTTGAGCGCGTCCAATGTCTTTGGTTTTGAGGGCTTGACATACGTCTTCACCGGGGAATATCGTTTGGAAGCCGGCGAGGCCACGGCCTATATTTCCAAACGCGGGCAAGCGGCCGAAGCGGAACGATTAGCCAAGGATTACGCCGGATTTCTAATGACTTACGGCGGCCGGGAAATCAAGGACGACCAGATTAAAACTGGTATGCGGGTCTTCAACCTGGATG
>JADFXS010000303.1 GCA_015233515.1 Deltaproteobacteria bacterium
CGCCGTACAAGACCTTGCGCAAGCAGTCCATGCGCGACATGGTCAGATAATTCAAAAAATTGCCGCTCCATTCACCTTCGCCGCCGCAGGTCTTGTCCGAGGTGGCCCGGGTCGGCTCAAAGCGAGGTGAGGAGCTATCGTAGATATAGCATTTATAGCTGTCGAAATATCCATAGTAATCGATGGCCGGTTTGAAGCGGGTCTCCAACTGGCCGTCACCGTCCAGATCGGAGGCGTTGTTATAGGCCGCGTTATACAAGGATTCATCCCGACCCATGACCAGCATGACCAGAGGGGGGCTGCCGGCGGAAATAAAAGGCGGCACCGCGGTGTAATCACCGATTACCGGCGGCGTGGCGGTGACCGTCGCCGGCGCCCAGGGTAGAGCCATTAGGCACAATAAAACCAATATAATAAAATTAATTTTTTTCATGAGAACGCTCCTACTTGACCAGGACAATCTGGAATATCCGGCTGCCTTCATGGGCCACCAGGACGTTTTGACCGATGCTCAGGTGATCGATGGAAATACGGTCCTCGTTATTGATCCCGTTGGCCATGGATTTACGGTGAAGGATCAGAGAGTTCGGCATAACCATGAAGTTGATGTTGTTGACGCCGATAAAGGTCAATTCGCCGGTTTTGTGGGGAGCGGCGGTGATCTTGCCGTCCATGATCCATTCCCAGTCGGCCTGAACCGGACCAGCGGTTAGGTTCAGGGCTAGAAAAAAGAAGATAAACGAAAAAATCATTCGTTTTCTATTCATACATTTCCTTTCTGGCGGTCGAAGCGGAGCACTTCGAGCGTTTGGTGTGTGTGTTTTTATAACTCACTTGAGTGATTGATATTACTCTTTTAGCCTCCAAGCGGTGGAAGTGAGACATAACCAGAAAAAAGGCATAATAATCGGGTTGAGATGATCATTCATGATCCCCATCATAGGCACCGAAGAAAAAATTAAGAAAAATTATCTATGTAGATTATAGTTATCGGCGGCAACCGAGCCGCTCCGCTCGGCCTGGCCCCTCCCACGGAGAAGAATAATAATTATTTGAGGTGATTGCATAACTAGGCATTTTGGCCCAGATCAAGGAGGGCAAAATTTTGAAGCCGCAGGAATACGGACGTATTTTGAGGACTTCAAAATTGAGCCCGACAAAGAGTTGGGTCAAAAGGGCAGTTATGCAATTACCTCATATTTTAATCGATTGTTTCGTATAGTTTCTCTAAATGTCACCTTCTAAGCCGGAGACTCATTATAAATAATGATCGTGGCTCATGAACAGCAAGGATGTCGCCCTTGTCCCGACGATTCCGCGCGTATAGATCAGGAATATAGTCTTGAGTCCGCCGCCGGCGGCTCCTTTACCCGCGCCTTCAAAACCCGCCGCGGATAAAGCGGACGAGCCGGCGACCGTGACGGTCGGTCCGCGATTGATTATGGCCGTGCCTGGCATAGGATTCGGGAAAGTGATATCCGGATTGTTGGCGATGTCCTGCCCCGGTGCTTGAGTGAATGGGAAACTGCCATGGTTGACGGTGACATTCCCATAGACATAATTATTGGTCCAACCCACGGCGGCGATGTTATCCTCCAGGATGCCGGAAGTGGCTTGTCCTATACCGTCGGAGCTGTATAAGGCGGTCTGTCCGGTACGGGTGTTCCCGGAAATTTTAATTTCCACATTAGTGGTCAGGAGGGTGGAAGCTCCGAGGAGGCTGAGGACCGACATGAGCATCAAGGCGATGACCAAGGCCATGCCGGATTGGGATTCGCGACCCGGGCGAAGCCGTAACTTAACGAAACAGATTGGTGATTTAGCCATGTTATGCCCCCGCTAACCGATTATGACCGAGGTCATGACCAGATTGTTGTTCATGCCTCGTTCTTGCCAGGTTATGGTCACGGTAATGGTCTTCATCATAATACCCGGCGAATCGTTGACCACGGTCCAGGACCGAGTAAATATACCGCCGGCATTGCCTTGCTCGGTGATGTTCGCCTGGGGGCTGCCGGCTGTGGAAATATTGATGTAAGTGGTATTTCGAAATTGTTCGATCAGGTCTTGGGCCAAGTATGTAGCTTCAGTCAGATACGAACTACGGCTGTTGCCGCTGATGGAGGTCGCTTGCAGGCTGGCCATGGCCATGAATCCCACGCCGATGATCACCGTGGCGATCAGGACTTCGATCAGGTTGAACCCGGCGGGTTTTCGTTGGTTTTTTCTCATAAATCTCATAAGTCCTCCTGGGAAAGGACCAGGCAGATTGCCGTGCCGGCTTGCCGTGTTGCTGACATAATCTAAATTTAATTCCATAAATTATCCACTTTGACCCGGCCCGTGGTGTTGGACACGCTGACTTGGTACCGGGTGTTTCGGGCATTGGTCAGTTGTATCTTGAAGAGCGAGCCCACGGGAGTGGAGCTATTGGGTTCGAAAACGATAATGTTACCGGTGACCGTGGAGGCTGCGCCGCTGGGCCTGGTCAGGGTGAACGTTCCGGTTGTGGTCGCGGGCGTCACCGCGCCCAGCAGGACATCGGAAGCCAGTTCTCCGTAGCTGCCGGTATCCAAAGTCCAGGCGGTGGAACCGGAAGGCTGGTTGCCTTGCTCGATCTGGTAGGAATAAGGGACCACGCTGGTGTTGATGGCCACCCGGTATTCCGAGGAAGTCGAGGTCGCTCGCAGGCGAGCGTTCTGAAAGGCTGAGCCGATTTCCCGGGCCGCGGATCTCAGGTGATAATCCGGGAGCCAGGAATTCACCATCGGAATGCCGATCATCATCATGACCGCCACGGTGGACACGACCACCATCAATTCCAGCAAGGTGAAACCTGATCGGCCTTTTGGCCGGGTCAGGCCGGTTTGGGCCGCTTTTCGTTTTTCCTTTTCCACAACCGCTACCCCATATTCCTGAGTTTGATTGTCGTGCTCAGGAGTCTCCGACGATAACCGTCGGCCGCTCCGACGGCTTGAATGTGGTCTTCCACGGTTATTCGCTGGAAAATCATGGCGTCCCGATCTTGCTCCGCGGTTCGGGCCACAAAGGAAATACGCACCGCCCTGATTTGAGCCTCCTGCCCGACCGGGTTGTTGGTTTGAGCGCCGCTCGACAAGATATAATAACACTGCATATCCTCGATGTTATCGGCGATGATCTGATTGCCCGACCCATCATGTAAATTGGCCACTAGAGCGGGGTGAGCCGGATCGGTCGCGGAATCGATGGAGTAGGTCACATAACGGGAGGAAACAAAGTTATAAACCCGGGCGCCGATATTGTATCCCGTGCCGCTCGGAAAAGCTTTGGATGCGGCCGGAGCGTTGTAGTTAGACAGAGTCGGATCATGCAGAAGAGTTAAGCCGGCTACTTGAGTGACCACGAAGAGTGATGCGGTTATGCCGTTGGAGACTACCACCGTGTTATTTTTGGCGGGGTCAAAACCGGCGACCCCATCCACTACTAAGCCGGCTGAGGCGTCCGGGACGGCCGCGGTCAGGGAAGCAACGTATTCGCCAGTGTTGACATTACCGTAAAACAAAGTGATGCTGTCAGGACCGGTGGAAGAGTTGGTCCCGGTAATCGGCAGGATGGTATTCCATCCACCGTTATAGACCTGGAGAGTGGCGACGGTGGAGGGGACGAGGTTCAGGCCGCAACCGGCCGTACGGATATCCCGGGCGACTGTGTGCATGGCCACCCGCAGGTTCTGCTGCATTTCAGACAAAGAGTCTTGCAAGACAGAGGAGTGGGTCGAGGTTCGGAACATGGTGAAGATGACCGACAGGACGATTAAGCCCATGGCCAAGGCCACCAGCAGCTCCACCAGAGTGAAACCGCTGTTTTTAGTAGAGCGGCGCAGCGACACATTAACCTCCTTTTTCTCCACGGGCTTTGTGTCGTTTATAAAGTAATCAAAATCCATGCCACAAATGATTAAGAAGACTTGCTGGAGTAATCAGTTGAAATGGCTCGATTTTGATCGATGAAACATTTCAGGTCCGAATTTTGTTCCTGATGGAGATTATAAAAAAAAGTTATATGTATAAAAAATATTAATATCACTAGGCGCGAAAAAATGGCGGAGATGATCTCCGCCATTTTTCGAAAAAGGTTATATATCGGCAGTTGGTAAAAACCTCGACCGCCTTTCCCCTAGTTTAATTTCATTCATGACCAATTTTACGTCCATAGGTAATGGGTTAGGATTACGCATGGATTCTTGCGGGTTCCTCACTTTTTAGTACTCTTCCCGCCAAGCCTTGATGCCGC
>JADFXS010000304.1:0-411 GCA_015233515.1 Deltaproteobacteria bacterium
GTGGTGAAAAATCTGGAACAAACCGCGGAAAATTATTGGAAAATTTTAGGAATTGGTCCCTGGGCCATTTTCGAGTGGGCGCCGCCTCTGGTCTTTGATCGCAAATATCATGGTCATGCGTCCTGGGCCAAGGAAAGAATCGCCTTAGTTCAAGTGGGCGGCGTGCAGCTTGAGCTGGTGGAACCCGTGGAAGGTGAATCCATTTACCAGGATTGGTTGGACCAACATGGAGAAGGATTGCACCACATGAATTTCCTGGTCGACGATGTGGATGAAACCGTGGCGACCTTGGCTCAACAAGGATTTCCCAGCGTGCAGAGCGGAAGATTCGGCAACCCGGCGCAGAAAAACGCCTTCAATTACGTTGAAATCAAGCCGCTGCGGACCATTTGGGAACCGGTGCACTATGAG
>JADFXS010000304.1:459-2464 GCA_015233515.1 Deltaproteobacteria bacterium
ATCTATCGATAAGACCAATGACGATTCCTGACGCCTGCCGGAGGTGGAAAATTCTGTCCTGAGCATGCAAGCACATCCCCGTAGCATGCTACGGGGAGCTTCAATTTACCAAGTGATCAGGTTCATCCATGGCAGCTCCGGTCAGCAGTTTGACCAAAAGGCGTCCAAAAGCCAAAGAAGGGGGCTGGAAAGCTCCCTTTTTTAGGCGGTGAAAAAGTTACCAAGATCCGACCTATGGA
Source organism: Deltaproteobacteria bacterium (assembly GCA_015233515.1). The sequence goes on from JADFXS010000304.1 coordinate 699, forward strand.
GGAGAAACCTTTGAAACCGGTGGGAATTATAGCCAACCCCGCATCGGGGAAAGACATCAGACGCCTGGTCGCATATGGGTCTGTGTTCGATAACAATGAAAAAGTGAATATTGTCCGAAGGATTATCCTAGGACTTGATTCGTTGGGTGTGCCCGAGGTCTTTTTTATGCCCGATTTTTACGGGATCGGACCACGGGCTATGGATGACCTGGAGGTATCCCTCAAGATCTCGTTGTTGGATATGGTCGCGGAAGGACAACAGGAAGATTCGACTTTAGCCGCCCGCCTATTCAACGAGAAGGGCGTTGGATGCATTATCACCCTGGGAGGGGACGGAACCAACCGTGCCGTAGCCAAAGGCTGCGGCCAGACGCCGTTATTGCCGATATCAACCGGCACCAATAACGTTTTTCCCTATATGGTGGAAGGAACCTTGGCGGGAATAGCCGCCGGGGTTGCGGCCTTGCATCCCGAACTGGAAAAATGTTGCTTCAAGCAGACTTCTAAACTTGAAATCAAACGCGATGGAGAGCCGATCGATTTAGCCCTTGTTGATGTGGTTGTCTCGAAAAGCGGCTTTGTGGCTTCCCGGGCTGTATGGGAAGTGGCCAACATCAAGGAAATTTTTCTGGCCAGAGCCGAGCCGGAGAATATCGGTTTTTCTTCTATCGGCGGCTTGATTCTGGGCGCTCCTCCGGGTGAAGCCCAGGGCGTTCATATCGTTGTAGGGGAAAACGGCCGCATAGTCCGGGCGCCTATCGCCCCGGGACTGATACGTCCGGTCCCCGTCATTTCACACAGGTTATTCAACCCCGGGGAAGAAATACGTCTTACTCACACTCCGGCTTTAATCGCTTTGGACGGTGAGCGGGAGTTGATTGTCAAGGAGAAAGAATACGTAACCGTTTCCATCGATCCCCAAGGACCACGTGTGCTCGACCTGCCTTGTACCCTCAGATGGGCTGCCAGGCATGGAATCTTTATCCAGTAACCCTAAACATCTAAGGAGGAGGAATATGGAACTGCCCAAGGAAAAACTTCTGCAAATGTATAAGACGATGAAGGCGATCAGAGGATTTGAAGAGTCTTTGGCCGCAGCCGTGGCTTCCGGAAATTTGCCCGGGTTTGTCCATCTTGGAGTCGGGCAGGAAGCCGTTCACGTAGGTATCTGCGCCGGGTTGAAAGATTCGGATTGGATCGCCAGCTCTCACCGCGACCATGGCATCATCCTGGCTCGCGGCGCTGATATCAAACGCATGCGGGCGGAAATTTTCGGCAAGGGAACCGGTTACTGCAAAGGAAAAGGCGGGTCCATGCATCTGGCGGCCTTGGACAAGCACGCTATCGGCTGTAACGGTATTCTCGGACCCAGCCAGACCATTAACGTGGGCATCGCCTTGGCGCTGAAGAAAAAAAACCAGGGCGATATCTCCGTAGTGGTTTTTGGTGACGGCGCCGCTCACCGAGGTGAATTCCACGAATCCCTCAACTTGGCGTCTTGTTGGAAGCTGCCGGCTCTGGCTATCTGCGTCAACAACCATTTTGCCATCAGTGTTTCCACCGATGATGCCTGCTCCGTCGAGGATATCGCCGCTCGAGCCGCCGGATACGGTATTCCCGGATTGGTCGTGGACGGCAACGACGGCATGGCCGTCTATGAAGCTGTCTCGGAGACCGCCAAATCCCTCCGAGCCGGAAAAGGCCCGGCGTTGATCGAACTTAAAACCTCGCGTTGGCGCGGTCATTTCGAAGGCGACCCCCAGCCT
>JADFXS010000304.1:2613-4274 GCA_015233515.1 Deltaproteobacteria bacterium
GCCATTGAGTTTACGGATAAGAGCCCGTACCCCGCTTTGGAGGAGATTTATACCGACCTGCTGTACGAAGAAAGGAAGGCCGTCTAATGAGAGAAATTACTTTTTCCGAGGCCATTAGGGAAGCGCTTAGCATTGAAATGAGGCTGGATGAAAAAGTCTTCCTTCTTGGAGAAGACGTAGGCGCTTTTGGCGGTTGTTTTGGCGTGACGGCCGGTATGTACGCGGAATTCGGACCGGACCGGGTCATGGATACCCCCATTTCCGAATCAGCGATCATGGGAACGGCCCTAGGGGCGGCCATGCTGGGTTTTCGTCCGGTCCCGGAAATCATGTTCATCGATTTCACGACCGTTTGTTTCGATTACTTCACCAACCAAGCTCCCAAAGTCCGCTATATGTGCGGCGGTCAGTTTGACAAGCTGCCTCTGGTAGTGCGAACCACTTCCGGTGGTTGGATCAGAGCGGCCGGCCAGCACTCTCAGTCTTTGGAAGGCTGGTTTGCCCAGATTCCGGGCCTCAAAGTGGTCATGCCTTCTTCGCCCTATGATGTCAAGGGGTTGCTGTTGGCGTCTCTCCGCGATAACAATCCTGTTTTGTTTATCGAAGAGAAAGCCTTGTACGCCATGAAGGGCCCGGTTCCCGAAGGCGAATATTTGATCCCCTTGGGGCAGGCCGACGTCAAAAAGCCGGGGACCGATGTTACCATTATTTCTTACGCCCTTATGTTGAACAAATGCCTTTCCGCGGCGGAAGCCTTGGCCAAGGACGGGATAAGCGCGGAAGTGATCGACCTCAGGAGCATGAACCCCCTGGATCACCAGACTCTGGCCAAATCCGTCCAGAAAACCCATAAAGCGGTGATAGTCCAGGAAGCCCAGGAAATGGCCGGCATGGCCGGTCATGTGGTTAAAAGTCTGATGGATTCATCTTTCAGCTACCTCGATGCGCCGATTAAAACGGTGGCGGCCGGCAACACGGTAATCCCGTTCAGCCCGGTTCTGGAAGACGCCATGCTGCCCACCGAGGAGCAAGTGATCAAAACCGTCAAGGAGTTGCTCGCTTAATTTCGGCCATGAACTGGAAACAGAAACCGTATGGTTTCTGTTTCCTTCCGAGGTGAGTGCAAAACCGACCCTTTAGCCCGGGTCTAGGCTTGGCCGTATTTTGAAGCTTTGAAAATACGTCCAGTATTCCTGCGGCTTCAAAATCTCGTCCTCTTCGATCCGGGCCGATTTCTGGTTTTGTAATCACCTCCTGATAAAAAATTTTTTTTAATGGGAGTGAAGGAGTGTCTGTCAATATCACCATGCCCAAATGGGGCTTGACCATGAAGACGGGCAAACTTACCAAGTGGCTCAAAAACGAAGGCGAGGCCGTTCACAAGGGCGAGCAATTTTTCGAGGTGGAGACGGAAAAGATCACCAATTACGTCGAAGCCACCTGTGATGGTATCGTCTTTCAGATAGTCGTTCCGGCTGGAACCACCGTGCCCGTGGGAACTGTCGTGGCCGTTGTCGCGGCTCCGGGCGAACAGCCGGAAAGAGTCGCGGGAGGTCAAGCCGCCGCCGCGGTCGAAGCCGGACCGGCGGCCACCGCCAAAACCAAAGCCGCCGCCCCGGCCCAGGAAAAGAAATTCGTTCCGGCCAGCCCGGCCGCCCGCC
>JADFXS010000305.1 GCA_015233515.1 Deltaproteobacteria bacterium
CCGATAAAGGCCGCGACCAGCAAGTTTGGCAGCCCCGTTTGGATAGTGGGCATCGAGCCATCGATAAATGAGATAATATTGGCTGCGAAAGATCCAAGCCAGACTCCGATCAAGGCATTGCGTCCCATAACCATCACGGCGGCAAGGGCCAGTCCGGCGGATGGAAAAATAGGGGTGATGTTGCCTGGATAAATCGTCAATAAAAAACTCACCTTGGCCACTACAGCGTACACGGCGGCAACAGGCAGCGATACAAAGATGGGCCTTGTCCATTGATTACTCATGCTCGAACCACCCCTTGCGACAGATACTGGCTTATTCCACATTATAGTTTATAGCGTTCTTTAAAGTTATTTCGGAAAGGAGCAAACTTTTGTCAGCCAATGAGCAGTTTTTCCCATAGGGCATGGTCGGCCTTTGAGGCATAGCCCAAGCGGGTCATAATCTTTGCAAAAGCACAAACAGACAATGTTGCCAAAACGTAAAAGTTTTTGATAGTTACAATAGTATACCCGTTCGTCCTTGCCGGCAATTACTTTTCGCGATTCCAAGGTCAAGGCAGTGATGGCGAAGGGCCGCCGCTACATCGTCTCCCACAACGAAAAACAGACCCGGAAGGACCAAGCCGACCGGGAAGCCATCGTGGCTTTCGCTGAAAAACTCAACCAGGGAAATAAGGCGCTGGGCGGAAACGCGGGATATCGCAAGTATCTGAAAATCAGGGACCAGCGCTTCGAGATCAATCGGCGCAAAGTTGAAGAGGATGCTCGTTACGCTGGCAAGTGGGTCCTCCGGACCAGCCTGGAGAACCTGAGCGCTGCGGAACTGGCGCTGGAGTATAAGCGGTTATGGATGGAGTAAGAACCGGGCAGTGCTTTTAGCTTGACATGCGCGGTTTCATCGTATATCGTAGATTTACGATTAACTGCGGACGGGAAACGATATGACCGAATTAGAAAAGATTACTCCGGACGAGCTCGAAGTGGACACCGAGACCCTGGCTCAGTGGTGCAAGGCCATCGGGCATCCGGCCCGGGTAAGAATTATCAAGTACCTCCAGGAAGTCAACCGATGCTTTTGCGGCAATATCGTGGACCAACTGCCGTTGGCCCAGTCCACGGTCAGTCAGCACTTGAAAAGTTTGAAGGAAGCCGGCTTGATCCGAGGCGAAGTGGAAGGGCCGGCGACCTGCTACTGCATCGATCGCAATGTATTGAACCAATTCAAGGTCATGATCAATAAATTATGTGAAATGGAGCCGTTATGAATCAACAGCCCATCGACTCTTGTTCGAATGCTTCATCGGCCCAACCATCGCCTGGGGGAACCAATCAAGGTTGTTCCTTTATCCCTTTACCCATGGCCCCGCCGGAAGAAGTCGCTTGTTGCGGGTCGCCCCCTTCCCCGCCCAGCAGCGCGTTGGAGCGGCCCGGATATCAATTGTGGCCCTTTGTGGATAGTTTTCTCGAGACCCCGGCCGGCTCGATCCCCCAAGTCAAAACCAAATGGATCAAACCCGATTATCAGGGGACTCTGCTGGCCCGGGTCAGCCCCACATCACGCAATGACTATAAAATTGCTCCCGGCCTGTACGCCGTTGGACAACCGGGCGCCGAATCTCCAGTGCTGGTGACCGCCAACTATAAACTCACCTTCGATACTCTGCGCCGGGAACTGTCCGGACTCCGCGCCTGGATACTCGTTCTAGACACTCGAGGTATCAATGTCTGGTGCGCGGCCGGCAAAAAGCTTTTTTCCACGGACGAAATCATTCGGCGGGTTAAATTATCCCGGCTGGACCAACTGGTCAGCCACCGGCGTTTGATTTTGCCCCAGCTAGGGGCCACCGGTGTATCCGCGCACCAAGTCAAAAAAGATTGCGGTTTTGAAGTGATCTGGGGACCGATCAGGGCGGCTGACGTGAAAAGATTCGTCGAAGCCGGATTTAAAGCCGAAACCGGGATGCGTCAAATCACGTTTTCCCTTTGGGAGCGACTGATCCTTACCCCGGTGGAGTTGAGCCTGGCCATCAAACCGTTTTTATGGGCCGTGTTGGCCGCTATACTGATTTCGGGGATCGGCCCACACATTTTTTCCTTGAATGCCGCCTGGTCCCGGGGTTTGGCGGCAATATCCGCCCTGCTGGTCGGTGTTTTATGCGGAACGGTGATCATGCCGGCGCTGCTCCCCTGGACGCCGACCCCGGCCTTTTCTCAAAAAGGAGCCATCATCGGCGGGTTGGGCGGAGCGTTGATGACGGCCCTCACCTGGAGTCGGGTTGGTCTCGTGGAACATCTGGCCCTAATGGTGCTGACCATCGTCATAAGTTCTTTCCTGGCCATGAATTTCACCGGGTCCACGCCGTTTACCTCGCCCACGGGCGTGGAAAAGGAAATGCGGCAGGCGATTCCCTGGCAGATCGGCGGTCTGCTCGTATCCGTCGTCGTCTGGATCGGCGCGGCCTTCATGTCTTGATTATAGCTTGATTATGGATGTTCGCGGCTCCAGCCCCCCAAAATCATAAAATTGCGCAAGAAAGGCCAATCTGATGAAAAACCTGAGATATATCCCCCAATCGTCGACTTTGACCCTGGACCGGCAGACCTGTATCGGTTGTGGTGAATGCCGGCAGGTTTGCCCCCACGGCGTGTTCGAGATTGCGGATCGTAAAGCCGATATCGTGGACTTGGATGGTTGTATGGAATGTGGAGCTTGCGCTGTCAATTGTCCGGTCTCGGCGGTCAAGGTCACGCCCGGGGTGGGCTGCGCCGCCTACATTATGCAAACCTGGATCAAGAGCCGTTTCGGCAATACCAAATTAGCCCCCAAATGCTGTTAAGTCCGGTTTGAAAGCTGATCGGCAGGATGAGCAGGTCATTTTCCCCTCGCTTGCCGGCTTGGAACAAGCGGCGGCCATGACATGATAGTTACGGTAAGACTTATTTCCTATCTCAGTGACGCCCGGTTTGATCTGGCCGAGGTAACCCTTGACCAGGGGGCCAGGGTGGATGATTTACTAGGCCGGTTGGCGCTGACCAGGTTGGATGTCGGTCTGATCCTGATTAACGGTCAATCATGCAAATATACTCACGCCCTTGGTGACCGCGACCAGGTAACCTTGATCCCGCATATGGGGGGCGGGTGAGTTGAACTAAAATTCATCATCCGTCTGCTCCTGGTCGCGATCAATTTTGCCGGGCAAAGGTTTCCGATGACCATCTGTCGGGAGTTCAAGGGCATCGAGTGATATTTTTCAATAAACAAAGTTAATATCAACCGTTATCAGGAAGAACCTTTTTTCATCACCACTGGTATCCGAATTACATGTAACCGGCGAAAGGTCTACGCACCACAGCGCTGTATATCCAATCGATCAAAGTGGAAAAATCGAACACCGGTAGTCGGAGGGCATCCTGGATGGCATGGGCATGAGTCGGAAACAGAGTGCATTCCAAGAGAATGGCTTCCACCGCCGGGTTCTTCTTCACCATATCCCGCGCCAAATCGATTAGACCTTGTTCCAGACGATACGGATTATAGTGACCGACACCCTTCAGTATTTTTTGCATTTCCGGCAGGACTTCAGCTCCATAAATGACCACGGAATCAAAGTTGTCCACGCCGCAATTTTTAAGAATTTGCCCTGATTTGAGAACTTGGCCGTCAGCGCAGAGTATGCCGACTTTCTTGTTTGGTCTTATCGCGCGTAATATTAACGGCACTTGCATCAAGCTGGAGAAGAAACAAGGAACATTGAGTTTCCTAACGACCGCCGGCAGGTAATTGGCAAAATACCCGCATGCGCCCACAATAGCTCGACAGCCTTGCGTTTCCAACTCACGACCGGCTTCGATCAACTCTTCAAGCACTTTATCGTCCAGGGATACGGATACCACGCTGCTCACCGAAGCAGCTTCGATCGCCTTGAACAATACCGGATATTTAAATGTCGTGGCATTTTCAATGCTGCCGGGCGGAAAGGCGTAACCGGTCTTTCCAAAGAGAATAATGCCAATTGGAGCTCCACCAAGATATTGTCCTTCCTTGATAAAGACATCCTCATCTTTTAATCCAGTTTGGTAGCTATACATAAAATGATCCTTTCTTTGCCGGATAAGAGTAGTACCTATAGAGTCTCGCGCTGGTATTCCGAGCTATTGAAGCTCCCCGCGGCAAGCCACGGGGAATCTTCGACCTGTAAGGAACGAAATCTTTTAGGTTATAGTGGTTCTCGAAAGTTTCTTCGTTTTGAAGTATCATTGTCATTTCGAG
>JADFXS010000306.1 GCA_015233515.1 Deltaproteobacteria bacterium
AAAGTCCCGTATTCTATGGGCGGTCGGATGCGTTGGCGGGACAGCTCCAGAATCCCGAACTTGGAAATGCGGCCGACATCGATCTTGGCCTTGTCCTTTTTCATTTCGGTCTTGAGCTTTTTTTCGACTTCCCGCTGATTTTTGGTATCCCGCATGTCAATGAAATCAATGACGATCAAGCCGCCTAAATCCCTCAGCCGGAGTTGCCTGGAGATCTCTTCGGCCGCTTCGATATTGGTTTTGAAGGCGGTGGTTTCGATATCCACTTCCCTGGTGGCCTTGCCGGAATTGACATCGATGGAGACCAAGGCCTCGGTGGGAGTGATGACGATGGACCCGCCGGACTTGAGCTTGACTCGGTTGCTGAAAATGGCTTCGGTCTGCTCTTCGATCTGGTATTTGGAAAAAATAGGCCGTTTTTCCTTGTGCAATTTGACCAGTTTCTGGGAGCGCGGGGAAATGACCTTCATGTACTCCACGGCCCGCTCATAGACTTCGGCGTCATCGATGAGGATTTCCTTGATGTCTGGGTTGAAATGATCGCGGATGGTTTTGAGGGCCAGGTCTTCTTCCTTGTAGATCAAGGACGGCGTGGGAGCTTCCTGGCCCCGTCGCCGGATTTCCTCCCAAAGACGGACAATGTAGGACAGGTCCCGGGCCAAATCTTTTTTAGTCTTGCCTTCAGCCACGGTGCGAACGATGAAACCGCAGCCTTCCGGCACCGGGAGATCCTGAACACTGGCTTTGAGACGTTGCCGTTCGGTTTCATCCTCGATTTTACGGGACACACCCACGTGCAGACGTCCGGGGGTCAAGACCACGAACCGGCCGGCCAGGGAAATATAGGTCGTTAAGGCCGAGCCTTTGACATCCGTGGGTTCCTTGGTCACCTGAACCAGGACGGTTTGTCCCTTGAGCAGGGCCTTGCGCATGTCCAAGGGGCCTCGGTCCGGAGGATCGATATTGAAGTATTCCGGGTGAATTTCGTTCAGTTGCAGGAAGCCGTTGCGTTCGGAACCATAATTGACGAAGACGGCCTGGAGGCTTGGTTCCACGTTCTGGATCACCCCTTTGTAAACATTATGCAGGGTGATTTCCCGGAGGGAACTGTCGATATAGAACTCTTCCAGATGCCCGTCTTCCACCAAGGCAATACGGCATTCTTCCGCGTCCGCCGCGTTAATGATCATCTTACGCACGATGGACCGCCTTCTTCTTTTCCGGCATCCGATCCCGGCGATATTGTTCAACCTGATACATGAAAGCCTCCAGGCGGGTAATGGTGTTGGTCTGCTCTTGGCCGTCAAAAGCCATGTTCAGGAAGGGAATTCCGTCGTGATCTTCCCGAAAACGCTTGAGCAGGGCGGTGACGATGGTTCCGGGCATGCAGGTAAAAGGCATGATATTCACCAGGCCGGATGCCCCCTTGAGGATGAAGTCCTTGCATTTGCCGATGGATAGAATGGCTTCGCCCTCAAAGGCCGGGTCAAGGTACGGGGCCGCGTACTTGTACGTGGTTTCGATGGTCGGCTCATGGTAATTGCGCAGGAAACCTTTATAGGTGTGTTCCAATTCGTGTAAATCCTTTAGCTGGAAGTGATGGGTGATCTTGAAACCGGCCAGTTGCGCCCAACGGCCGGTCAGCTTGCTTTCCGCGAAGTTGGTTTCATTGGTATAGAGCAACCACTCGTGGAAAGGCGGCATGTAAGCTTCGCCGCCGAACTGCTCGATGGCCCGGATGGCGTTCTCGTTGGAGTATTCGTTGGTGCGGACGTAAATTTCACCAACCACGCCGATGATGGGTTTGGTTCCCGGATTTTTGACCGGAACGGCTTCTTGATTCTTGCGGCAGCGTTTCAGGCATTCCACTAGGTCTCCGCGACCGGCCAGGGTTCGACACACGTCGTCCAGGCAGTCCTTATAAACTTTGTCGGCTTCACCGGCGTTGACTTCGTAAGGTCGGGTCTGTAGCAGGGCTTTCTGCAACAAATCCACGGCCACCAGGCCTTTCCAGGCCATACGGCTGAGGTCGCCGCCGCCGCTGGCCATGTCCAGTTCGGCATACATTTCATCGCTCTGGTCCGGGGAATAGATCGGGACGTCATGAAAACCCAGGGAGTTGAGCGTCAGACGCTGGAAGCGGTGGTACTGACCGAAACGGCAGGGGCCGTAAGCCGAAGGCATGAAAAAGGCGGTCTTGTTCCGGTCAAAATCCGGACTGGTCACCAGCTTGGTCAGGTCGCCGGTAGTCAGGATGCACGGGTAGCACTCCTTGCCGGAAGTCATTTTGCGGCCCAGGGCTAGAGTCTCATCGTCCGACGGCGGCAGGACATCGCATTCCACTCCGTTGCTCTGGAAAGCGGATGCCAGGGCGTAAGCGTGATCGGTCATGTTGGGAATGTAAATCTTACGTTTGTTTTCCACCTTGGCCCGGCCGCGGAAGGTCAGCGCGCTCTGGCCTTCTTCCGATACGGTCACGTTCTTCAAACTGTCCAAAAAGGCTTCCAGACGGGTAACCGCGCCCACGTCCGAGCTGTGTTCGTCGATCTCGATTTCCAGGTACGGCTTGCCGCGCATCAAATCGCGGAAGAAGTGCAGAATGAACGAATCCGGGCCGCAGCCGAAATTGGTGATAAAAATGCCGTAAAGCCGCGGGTCCTGGCGGATGATTTCCGCCGCCGCCATGATCTTCTGTCCGTAACGCCAGTAATGATACCTGGCTTCGGTCTGATACTCCGGGTCGTCCAGGGGCAGGAAATCCATGGGGATACCCACTACGCCCAGGTCCCGAAGTTTGGCGGACAGGTTCAGGTTCAATCCGGGATCGAAACCGTTGTACGGCCGGGAGACTACGACCATGCCCAGGCGATTGGGGCCGAGAGTCGGTAAAATTTCACGACCTCGATTTATGAGCTTGTGATAGAAGTTGCGTTGAGCTTCCAAGGCCAGTTTGACCGCCTTTTTCACTAAACCGGGCTTGATACCCAGAGGTTCGGCGATATCGGTCAAGGTTTTGAGCAGGACTTTTTCGCCGTGACTGAAGTGAATAGGTCCGGTGATGAGTTCAACGCCCAGTTCCTTGAAGTTGATGGCCGAATGGACGGTGTAGGTCAAAGTCTGGGCATAGGGACAAACCACGCTATGCTTCAGATCGTCGTTCTTGCGCAGCATGTTGACCACGTTGGGCAGGAAAATACGCTTAACCCCCTTGTCCACCAGGTCCAGAAGATGACCGTGGCCGACCTTGGTGGGGAAGCAGGGCTCGCTGACCACCACTTCACAACCCCGGTGGATAAGGCGTTTGTTGGACTTTTCCGAAATGACGGTTTCAAACCCCAGCGCGGTCCAGAACGTCTTGAAAAAAGGCATCAATTCGTGGAAAAACATAGTCCGGGGCAGCCCCATGACTCCGCGCTTGATCCCGTCCAGCGGTTGGGCTTCCGGCGGGTTGAGCATCATTTCGGTCCGTTCGGTGAACAGGTCCGGCATGTCGGCGGAAACGCCCTTCTTTTTCTGGACATCATACTTCTCACACCTGCTGCCGTAATACATGGGTTTTTCACCCTGCACGGTCACCTGGCGGATTTCCCAGGTGTTGGCGCAACCGTTGCACTCGAAGGAATTGATATCATAATGCCGCTCGGACAGGTCAAAGCCCTTGAACTTGCTTTCCGCCCAGGCGCGCTCCCGCAGAGCCAGGAGAGCCACACCGATGGCTCCGGTGACATCGGCGTGGTTGGGGACGGTAATCTTTTGGCCGGTGACCGCTTCGAAAGCCGCCACAATGCCCTGGTTGAAGGCCGTGCCGCCTTGATAGAAGATGCGCTTGCCGATTCTGCGGTCTTCCACCACTTTATTGATATAGTTGGTGACGATGGAATAGCATAAGCCGGCCACCAGGTCCGGCAGGTCCACGCCCTGCTGCTGGTAGTGAACCAGGTCCGATTCCATGAAGACCGTGCAACGCTCGCCGAGTTGGACCGGATTCTTGGAGGAAAAAGCGATCCGGCCGAATTCCTCCTTGATGTTGATACCTAATTTTTCGGCCTGTTCCTCGAGAAAGGAACCGGTGCCGGCGGCGCCGACCTTGTTCATCATGAAATCCGCAACGGTGCCGCTTTCCAGCCTGATGAATTTGGAGTCCTGCCCGCCGACCTCGAAAATGGTGTCCACTTCCGGGTCGACGGCCGCGGCAGCCGTGGCCTGGGCCGTGCCTCCATGGCGGCTGATAGCAGCGCCGATGACGTCACCGGTAAG
>JADFXS010000307.1 GCA_015233515.1 Deltaproteobacteria bacterium
TCGCGTTTCGCCTGGGATTTACGCGCCCTATCCGCGATTTGATGGTGGATTTAGGATGGATCTCGTCTTTTTTCCTAGCTGATATCGTCCGTGTATCAATCCTGGTCCGCGGTTGGTGTGGAATCTCGAGCCTGGATATCACAACAAGCGATGATTCGGTTGAAATAAAATGTGAAGGAATTTTGATAACATTATGCGCTATTGGGTAATCTTTTTTCTTTTTTTTCTCCTATTGCTCGCTACCGCCGCCTATGGCGCCCAGCCCGCTGATCCATTACCTCAATTCTACAACACCCTCTCTCGGGAAATTTCAGGCCTGCCTCTTAACGAATATCAGAATTCCGGCTTAAAACAGTCAGGCGCATTTTCCGTTAAAGGTTTCCCTCTTTTGATCAAGGAATATCCCCCTTTAGCTTCACGCCAACCGCAAGCTCGGGTTCTCCTGATCGGCGGCACTCATGGAGATGAACCAGCCACGGTCGTCACGGTCTTAAAATGGATGCAGAAGTTAGATCGTTATCACTCAGGGCTATTCCACTGGATAGCCATTCCTCTGCTTAATCCGGATGGCCTTCTCGGTCCCAAGCGTACTCGACCAAATGCTCGAGGCGTGGACCTTAATCGAAACATGCCCAGCGCTAAATGGCGTCAAGCCGGATATCAGCATTGGATTGATCAAACCGGGCGAGATTCTCGTCAGTTTCCCGGATTCGAACCCGCCAGCGAACCGGAATCAAAATTCCTCGTGAAACTTATCGAAGAATTCAAACCACACGCCATAATAACCATCCACGCCCCCCTCGGCATTGTCGATTACGACGGACCAGGCCCCGCCCCGAAACAATTAGGCCGGCTGCATTTTAAACGACTAGGTAATTTCCCCGGGACATTAGGTAATTATGCCGGAGAATTGCTCGGGTTACCGGTAGTGACCATCGAACTGCCCTCCGATAGCACTCCACCATCAGTCACGGACCTTGCCTCTATGTGGACAGACTTGGTGAGCTGGCTAACGGTCAATGTTCCTGCCCGCAAACCGGGCAAAATTCCGGCCCAGATGGCCGGTACCCAGAAACGGGCCGCCAAATAGATAGTATGACCATTAAGTTGTTAAGATGCTATCCGACTTAATGTCCCGAACATGCCGGTGAGCGCTAACGCCCGCCAGCCGCGGGGTTAGCGCGTAAAAAATTAAAACACTTACGTTCCTCACATATAGAAGATTGACCGTGGTTCGCCGCGGGGCGCTTCAATGAAAAAACAGATGTTCTTTGGTTATTCTCACTATCTTTCTTTAATATTCTTTTATCGGTGAAGAAATTGAAATGTAAAAATCGACCGGTTTAGGTGGGGTGAATATTCAATTTGTTATGAACAAATACGAATAATCTAGCCTGTTCGCGAAACCGATAGTCATCCGCGCGGGATACCACTTGTATACATATTCGACTTTGACTCCAGGGATCGAGACAATTCCTGGGAATCATCCAGGGCATTATTAAATAAATTTAATTATATCAATATATTGTACTATAAATTCTCGATGAGATTAATTGCAAAGAAATTCTTGACAACCTATCTGAGTAAGTATATATTGACCAAGTTTTTCGGGGCTGTAGCTCAGTTGGGAGAGCGCTTGAATGGCATTCAAGAGGCCGTCGGTTCGATTCCGTCCAGCTCCACCAGATTAAAAATTCGACGGCTTAAGTTAACCGGCTTAAGCCGTTTTTGTTATGTCCAATAGCGCGTAATTTGTCAAAACCTATCAGTTCATATCTGAATCAAATTACCATCGGCTTTAGCGTGACCCAAAATACTTGTTCATAACCGTTTTTTTCCACCTTCGTTATATGGAAATAACTTCGTAATAATTTAGCTATTATCAATACTTTTTGATGATTTTTCGCCTCGATGATCGAATGCTCATTGAAATTCCCGGCAGCGAACCGCGGATGATCTTCAATATGCAAGGAACGAAGAAGTTTTTATTTTTAGTCGCCAACCCCGCAGCAAATATGAGAAATACGTTCGTCCACATCTTCAGTTATTATGCCGATTAGAAATAGAGGTGAACATTATGAGCGAAGAAATATATAACCGGCTCGCCAAAGTGCTGGACACTCTACCCAACGGCTTTCCGGCGACGGAAAGTGGTATTGAGATTCGGCTGCTGAAACGGATTTTTCGACCCGAGGATGCGGAATTGTTCTGCGAGTTGCGTTTGAGCTTCGAAACAACCGAACAAATCGCCCAGAGAACCAACCGTCCCCTGGAAGGTCTGGAAGATCACCTTAAAGAAATGGCCCGACGCGGGCAGATCATGATGGTGGATTTGGGCTCAGCCAAGCTGTTTCGCATGATGCCTTGGGTCTTCGGCATCTTTGAATTCCAGTTGCCGCACCTGGATCGAGACCTGGCGGAAATGAGCCAGGAGTATAACCCGGCCTACGCCAAACAATTCTTCCTGAATAAACCCCAGCTCATGCAGGTAGTCCCGATTCAACGACAAATCCCGGTCAATCAGATGACCCTGCCCTATGAGCAGGTTTCTTCCATAATTGAAAATGGCCAGGCTTTTCTCGTGAATGAATGTATCTGTAAAAAAGAACAAGGCCTGCTGGATCATCCCTGCTCAAAGCCTGTGGAAGTTTGCCTGGCCATCGCCCCCATACAGGGAATTTTTGATAAAGCGCGAACCGGACGAGCGATTACCAAGGCCGAAGCCTATGAAGTTCTGCGTCGGAGCGAGGAAGCCGGCATGGTGCATCTGACCAGCAACGTTGAATCGGGACATTTTTATATCTGCAACTGTTGCGGATGCTGTTGCGGCGTGCTGCGCGCTCTTAAAGGTTTAAATTATCCCCAGGCCGTCAATTCCCATTTTTACGCGGAAATCGACCCGGATAAATGCGCGCTCTGTGGATTATGCCGCGAGGAGCGTTGTCAAATCGACGCCATAGTTGAAGACGAAAATACTTATCGGGTTATAAAGGATCGTTGTATCGGTTGCGGACTCTGCGCCACAACGTGTCCAAGCGAGGCCATCCGCCTGGTTCGAAAACCACTTGAAGAAATTACCTCACCTCCCAAGGATGAAATGTCCTGGTACGAGGAGCGTGCTCGGCAAAGAGGTGTGGATTTCAGCGCGTATAAATAAGGCTGATATGACCTTCTGATCTTACTGAATAAATTTTGGGGCTGGGCAGGAATAAAAACTATTTCGGCTTTACCTCCTGCCCGGACCCGGGAAGCAAACGAGGCGGGGCGTTTCATGCCGCTCCTCACAGACAATGATTATGGAGCCATGACGGGGAACACGCAAACGAGAGTGTTCCGCGTAGTTCGCGGCCGGAAATATTCAATAAATAAGCCAAATTTCAATCACAGCCGCCCACCGGACAGGAAGTTAATTCCCCTTCCAGCATCTGCTCACTTCTATGTAAAATCCGGGCAAAATTGGCCAGCCCGATCCGACCATCCAGGGTGCCGATCTGCGATAAAAAATCGACCTTGAATTCTTTTAATGAAAAAAGAGCCGCTTTCCTCCCCCGGAGGATGCGAGATAAGCTTCAGGAATCCCAACATCGGGCGCCTAGGGAAACTCCCAGTCCGAGAGCGAATGTCTCACGCTCGCTCAGCCTCTTTTCCGGCACGGATTCAGAGGTAGGAGTAAGCTCATTCAAGGCCTTGATCGAGGTAACAGCTTCCAAAATACTGGCCGGACCATGTAATCCACGCTCGGTTAAGGCCGGAGTCAGGTGAAAACAAGCCGGCCCACCCTTGATCAACACCGATTCGTTCACCGCGCGCTCCGCTTCCGGACCAGTCACCAGCCCTTCATCAATAGCCGACCCGATGACTTGTCTGGCCAGCGGCCAATCACCTTGCCCGACCAAGACTCCGAACTGGAACAAACGTGTTTCTCTTGCGGAAAGCCCCTCTCCCGGAACATGTTCCTTTCCCTTATCAAGATGCATTCCGTCGGCATGAACCAACAGCGAAAAGAAATCTTGATCCAGTTGTGAAATATTCACGCCGACATAAGGATGCGCAAAGGTGGTTGCCTCGGCCATTGATGATCCTCCCTAAACACGGTAGTTAAAAAGTGGAAATGTTACTCGACAACAAACCTAAAGGACTGCTTCGGCTTCAATCTCCACCAGAAAAGCAGGAGTAATCAACTTTGAGACTTCAAGCAGCGTCGTGGCCGGCCGAATGGCGCCAAAAACTTCACCATGCGCCCG
>JADFXS010000308.1:0-1844 GCA_015233515.1 Deltaproteobacteria bacterium
GTTATTTTGCCCACATAACGGGCAGGTTCTTTCCAGGGTGTTCATTATTGATCCAACTCTCCGGACATAGTCCAAACCATCCCGGGGAAACCCATTTCCCGCAGGTGGTTTTTAATTTTCTCCTCATATCCCAAAGCCGTGATCAAGACCGCTTGATCAGGTTCGGCCTTTCGCAAAGTCAGTGGGGACTGAACAGGCAGACCCAGGATGGATTGGCTTTGCTTATAGGGGTCCCGATCGATCAAACCGCGCAGATTGCACCGGCGCAAGGCCGAGGTGCCCAAAAGTAACATGGCATATTGAGATATGCCCCATAGATATAAAGGTTTTCTTTCTTCGGCCAGATGTTCGAGTCTTTTTAGGGCCGGGTGCTCCGCCGACCAGAGAAGATAATCAAGCAGCTGTTTCTCGATTTGGCTGTCAAGCCAAGGTGTTGGTTGTCCGCCTTTGCGAAAAACGGCCCATAGGCAGGGGACTTTTAGGCCAATTCCCGGATTGAGGTGATAAGTTCCCTGGCTGACCGGGGAAAAACCATTAGAGGTAAAAAGATTGGTCAATCCGGCGGCATCAAAATGATTGACGTGCTCAAGATAGAAAGCCTGGTAAGGCCAATCCGAGGCTTCGGCATATCGCGCCGCATCCGGGACTTCGACATACAACAAACCCTGGTCGTTTAATTTGTCGAAAGCGGCCTTCATCATTGCGGGTAGATCAAGAACATGTTCCACCACGTGGGAATAAATCAACACATCCGCCCGGATCATGGGAAAAGGGAGAGAAGAGACGGAACCGGTTTCGGCGACCAGTCCGAGAGTTTTTCGCACATGTTCCACGCAAGTTGGCAGCATATCCACACCGAATAAACGCTGAAAACCATTTTGAGCCAGAACCGCTAAAAGACCGCCCTTGCCGCAGCCCACATCGAAAAGCGCGACGTGCTTATGGGGCAGATGAGCGGCTAATCTCTGGGCGATGGCCTGGTAACGCAAAATTTCTTCCTGGCTGCTTCCGCCCGAACCGGCGGTGGAAGCGGAATAGTAATACCCGTTTTCTTGGTAATAGAGGTTGAAGTCGGCTTGAGTGGAAGAGGTTTCAAAAAAAGCCAGACCGCATCGGTCACATATAACCAGCGAGAAGGAGCCGGAAATTGGAGAATTATGAAAAACTTCGAAATGAAGATCGGCTAAATTCCGGCCGACTCGCGACCCGCAAAGGGGGCAGGGACGATGCAAAGGATCGAGGCGTTGGAGCTTGGTTTGAATCATCTTATTTCTTGGTTTGCATGGCTTTGACCCGGTCGGTCAAAAAGCGTAACCCATCGAATATCTTTCGATATTCCTCAAGGTCTTCAAGGGTCATTTGATAAGGCTTCAGATAGAAACAGCTCCGGACGGCATTCAGGTCCCAAGCGCCTTCCCAAAGCCGATCAGCGTTGACTTCGCCTAAAAACAAATTATCGCGCCGGGCCTGTTCAAACACTTTGGTTCCGGGAAAAGGGATTAGATTGAAGACATTATTCATGTCCAGGTTAAGGTCCAGGATCATCCGGTGGGTTTCGTCCAAAGTTTCCCGGGTATCTTCCGGGAAGCCCATGATAAATAATCCGCGGGTCAGCAGATTGTACTTCTTGTACAGGGCGACCACTTCGTATATCTTGTCCCGGGACAGGTGTTTGCCGATGATTTTGTTGCGAATATACTCATTTGCGTGTTCGATGGGCGGAATTACATAAACGCACCCAGCCTCAACCATGGCCGCTACGATCTCCTCATCCAGGGAGGCCAGGTTGTAGCCGTTGAACGATTCGAATTGGATAACCATGCCGCGCCGGACGATTTCGTTGC
>JADFXS010000308.1:1882-4180 GCA_015233515.1 Deltaproteobacteria bacterium
AGATTATCGTCCACGAACCCGAAATAGTTAATCCCGTTCCGCTGATAGATCATCTCCATTTCGTCCACGACTAATTTGGGGCTGCGTAGCCGGAGGCCTCGGCCCATCAGATAGTGGGATGAACAAAAATTGCAGTCGTACGGGCAGCTGCGGCTGGTCATGATCGGGACGGACATTTTTATATCCAGCCCGCGCGGATTGTACCAGGTGGGATGGTCGATATAATAATCTTCAAGACGGATCAGGTCCCAGGCCGGCAAAGGCAGGCTGTCCAGGTCATGGATAAATTCCCGGCGGGGATTGACCGAGGCCTGCCCGTTTCGGTCGCGGTAGGCCAACGCTTCAATTTGATAAATAGCTTCGCGCCGGTTTTCGGCAAAAGCCGTGGCCAGAGCCACGGCCTGTCTTTCCCCTTCGCCGATCACGATAGCGTCAATTTCCTGGCAGTTTTGAATTATCTCCCTGGCGAACAGGGTGGGATGGATACCGCCGAGCACCACGGGCAAGGTCGGAAATTGGGCTTTGATGGCGACAGCGGCCCGCCTGGTAAAAGAAAAATGAGCCGACAACAGGCAATTAAAACCGACCATGCCCGGATCCAGGCTTTTTATCTCTTCAAGGATGGCGGAAATATAAAATGCTTCGCGCTGGTCGCCCTCAGTAGGATTCAATGAATCCAGATCCAGTATCCGCGGGTGATGTCCGGCTTCACGCAGGATGGCGGCGATACAAAGCAGGGCCAGGGGCGGGGCATGATCCACTCGAGTGGTATATTCCATGGTGTATGATGAAACCAGTAAAACGCGCATTTTCAGGCCAATCCTTTAGTCGGGCGGACTTTAGCGAGTCCGCGTCTTTATTTATTGATGAAAAATCAAACCGGAGGGACCATCCGGCCACTCACCGGGTTCGACCCTATAAATCTGCTTATGCGCCGGCGTCCCACGCCCGCGGCGGCCAAGTGGAAATAATCTTTTGATTTTTTAAAATTGTTTTCAGTTAAACAAGTCAACCCGCACCAATAATTAAGGTAAGGATCGTCGGGAAAATAGGCTTGGTAATGAAAAACACTGCCGCGCGTCTCCGCCCGGAACAGATCGGGCATGAGAGCGATACGGTCATCCGCGGAAAAAGCCTTTTCGCCATTACGGTTTTTCAAGCTGGCGGCGTAATCCCGACCATGTTCTCCCAAGGACGCGATAAATACTTCGGCTGGGGTGAGTGGATGGTCGGCCGGAATTCTAGGCCAGGCGCGCGGCCTTTTTGCCAGCGGCATGACTTCGTCATACAAATTCCGCCAGGCCTGGGCGGTTTTTTGGATCGTGAACTTCATTTCGGCGTTTTTTCTGGCATTTTGCGCCATGGCTGTTCTGAGATCGGGCCGGCGATATAACAATTCCAAGGACCGGGTATAAGCGGCTTCGTCTTCCGCTACCAGGCCGGTAACTCCATTTTCCACGATGTAATGTTCCGCGCCGTTTCCAATGACCACCGGCGGAACTCCGGCCGCCATGGCTTCGATCAGGGTCTGCTCACCGGTGCCGTAATGGGTCGGCGCCAGGGGATAGCCAAAAACGTCAAAGCTGGATAAAACCGAGGCGACATCGTTTACGTGCCCCAGGAACTCGAATTTTCGGCCGATCCCGGTCTCATGAGCCTCCTGTTGGATCGTTTCCCAACGGGGTCCGCCGCAGACCACGAACCTGGCCTCCGGAATTTCGGCCGCCGCGCTCATCCGCAGATAATTACGATGCATTTTGCAATAATCCACTGTCCCCACATAACCGATCCGGAAGCCTTCATGGGGGACGGGTCGGGCCGAGGCCACATGGTCGGTCCCGGCGCAACTGAACACCAAACGGATTTTGTCTTGTCGTTCACGAGGGGACAGTCGGCGAACGATGGGCGATTCAAGACTGAAGGGCGAGGCGATGACGAACAAATCCGGAAAGGCCAATAATTCCCGGGTAAAGGTTTGCGGAGGCGTGTGCCCGGACACATGGGACCATAACAATATTCGCGCCGGCGGCATGGGAGTTTTGACTAAAAACGCATAGAGCAAAGGATGATTCCACCAATGAATCAACACAATGTCCGCGGCGGTGATATCGTTCAGCAACTCAGGTATTCGCTCCGCCAGACGCTCCTTGAGCGGAATGCAAGCCTGGGAGGCCAGGGACGTGGCCTCGGGAATGGAATAATCCAAAAAAGCCAGAGAATAGCGGGTAACATCGTTGAAAACGTCGTAGGAAAAGAAGAAGAACAGGGCCCGAGCAACAACGCGGAAAAGAAGGAGAG
>JADFXS010000022.1 GCA_015233515.1 Deltaproteobacteria bacterium
GGAATTAATACTCGTTGATTCCAAAGGAAGTATAAAAATTTTTTTAAACAGACTTTTACAAATAAAAAATATTTTAAAATTCATCGAGATATAAAATATATTTTATTTTTTGCGGTTTTTTTTCAAGGGCAATTATGATCCGTATTATTTTATGTAATAAAAACTTAATATTATAGTGACGATCCCTTGTGGCTTCGTGGCATGATGTTTGCTTTATGAGATTGGCGCGGACGGTTACGCTTCCGATGCCGGTTCAGCCAGTAAATTGGCTAAAAATCTTTTAAACTAATCAAGCGCGGTATCAATCGTCCCGCGGCGATAGAATCATCATCGTGGGACGAATATAATGAAAAATATGTTATAATTAAAGGTTACTACGGCTGGAAAGTTTCCAGGTAATTTAACCAGGCCTCGAGAGGCCACTTAATGAAGGTAGATTATTATATGAGCACAGAAAAGCCGGCCTGCTTGATCGCCTGCGGCGTCTTGGCCCGAGATATCCGTCACCTGGTAAAGAAAATGGGTTTAAATATTCATACCCATTTTTTACCGGGCGGTTTGCACAATAATCCCCAGCAGCTCAAAGGAACACTTCAGGATTTTATCGACGACGCTTCCCGCTCCGACCAGTGGAACCGCATAGTCATTGGATACGGCGTTTGCGGCCTGGGAACGGTCCACCTTCAAGCCAGGGGTATTCCGCTGGTTTTACCAAAGGTCCATGATTGCATTGCCCTTTTCTTGGGCGGCGACAAGATCTATCGGGAACAGTTCCATAAATTTCCCGGGACTTATTACGTTTCCGCCGGTTGGGTGGAAGAAAACAAGGATACTCTAGCCACGAGAAAAACTTACACGTACGCCGGAGACACACGGGTTTATTTTGATGACTTGGTAAATAAGTATGGCGATCGTCAAGCTCGGAACACTTTCAGTTTCTTGAACAGCTGGCAACGAAATTATCAGCGGGCGGCGTTCATCGATACCGGTCGCGGCGATACCGGCCAAGCCGCCGAGCGAGCGCGACAAATGGCCAAGGAATTCAACTGGAAGTACGAAACCCTTCCCGGCGACTTGAGTTTGCTGACGAAATTGCTCACTACAGAATCGACCACGGACGAAATCCTGGTGGTCCTTCCGGGACAAGTTACGACCTTCAATCCCGTTGAAGGCGGCTTATCCTCGGGGCCTCCAATGGAGTCCAGTCAAAAATCCGGCAATGACCGGAAAAAAAGTGAATGGATCGAGGGAACGGAACATACGCCGCTCGATATGCTGAAAATAGGTTTAGGCATTGATGCCGGCGGCACTTATACGGATGCGGTCATTTACGATTTTGAGCAAGGGACGGTTCTGGATAAACAAAAAGCGCCGACCACCAAATGGAATTTTTCCGTTGGCGTGGGGAAAGCATTAGCCGGGCTTGATCAGTCCTTATTGCGCCGGGTTCAGTTAACCGCGGTCTCCACCACGCTGGCCACCAACGCTATTGTAGAAGATGAAGGGCAAAAGGTCGGTCTATTATTAATGCCTCCCGAGGGAAATTTTCTCGAGATGGATTTTCCCCACGAACCTAAAGCCATGATTACCGGCCGATTGGGTATTGACGGTGAAGAGATTGAACCTTTTGACGAATCCCAGGTCCGCGGCATTATTCGAAAGATGATCGACCAGATGGGAGTTAAGGCTTTCGCGGTCTCGGGTTATGCCGGATCCATCAATCCGGAACATGAACTGGCCATAAAAAAAATAATCCAGGATGAAACCGGATTATTTGTCAGCTGTGGCCACGAACTATCCAGCTTGCTCAATTTTCGAACCCGGGCGCAGACCGCGGTGATGAACGCCAGGATTGTGCCCCGCATTCGACGTCTGGTCGAAAATATCGAGAAAGTCCTCGTCAGCGTGGGGATCGACGGGCCGATTATGGTGGTTAAGGGTGACGGCACGTTGATGGCCAGTTCCCTGGCCATGGAACGTCCGGTGGAAACCGTGTTATCCGGCCCGGCCGCCAGCGTGGCCGGGGCGCGTTTTTTAACCGGCGCGCGCGAGGCTCTAGTGGTCGATATGGGCGGCACCACCACGGACTTGGCCGCGGTTGAAGATAACAAGGTCCAGATATGTGAGAGCGGCGCGAAAATCGGAAGCGTCCAAACTCATGTATTGGCATTGAAAATTCGGACTACCGGTCTTGGGGGAGACAGTTTGATCTCTTTCCATGAAGGGGCTTTTAGTATCGGCCCGCGTCGGGTTACGCCCATTGCGTGGCTGGGCCGTCAATTTTCAGCTTTGGATGATACTTTTGCGTACTTGAATAAACGATTCCAGCAGCAGAAAGGATCATCGCACCGGACTTTGATCATCGCCCTGACCGAGTATGAAAATCGAATGCCTTTGAGCGATTCTGAAAACAGGATCGTGGAGTTGCTCCAAGAGCGCCCGTATAGCCTCGATGAACTGGTGGAGAAAACCGGAGTCCTTTATCCTGGGGCTTTGGCGCTGTCCAGGCTGGAAGAATATCATATCGTCCAGCAAAGCGGGCTGACTCCAACCGACTTACTACATTTTACCGGCGAATTTACGGATTGGGATACTCACGCGGCCAAGCAGATGAGCTTTCTAACGGCGCGCTTGAGCGGTCTGGACCCGGAAAAAATGGTCGAGCAGCTCCTCAAACAAATAATGCAACGTCTGGTTCTGGAATTGATCAAAAAACAATTGGATGAGGACACCGACCCGGATAAATTGGAAGAATGCGATATTTGCCGTCTGATGTTGACCAACCTGATCCAAAAGGATTCCAAAAACTATAGTTTTTATTTCCAGCTGCATAAACCGGTAATCGGAATTGGGGCGCCCATTGGTTACTTTTTACCGCAAGCGGCCAAGTTATTGAATACTGAGGCGATGTTGCCTGAAAACGGCGATGTGGCCAACGCTATCGGCGCGATTACCAGCCATGTGGCCATTCAAAAACACCTGACTATCATTCCCGATCAACGCGCGGGTTTTTCCGTGAAGGGTATATCCGGAGGCCGCAGTTTTCGATATTTGAAGGAAGCTCATGATTTCGCGGTTGGGGAATTATGCCGTATCGTGATCGATAACGCCCGCCTGGCCGGAACAAGCCAGACCGCCGTCCGAATGCAATCGAACGATCGAACCATTCGAACCGCGAAGGGAGACGAAGTATTTCTCGAGCGACAAATCAGCGCCGAATTATCCGGGGTTCCGGACTTGCTACTGGGCGCATCGCAAAATAGATCGGCAACCAGGCTTTTTCATCGTAATTGGTAGGCTGACCGCTCCGACCCGCTCAAAACCTAAACGACCCGGAAGGCTCAAGTCATGGCCTTCCGGCTTGGCTGGAAATTAATGGCTCTTCCGGAGTTCTCCGATGGTTCGATGCCCGTCAGGCTTTAAAGGCGGTCAACGGTTCGTGGATCAAGTCGTTTTCCCTGAAGCGTGTCGGTCGCAATGGATGAATATCTATCGTGGACGCCTGGCCGTCCAGAATCATTTCCGCTGTAACCCGCCCGGCGGTCGGCGAATGTTGAAATCCGTGACCCGAAAAGCCGCTGACTATAAAAAGTCCCTTAACTTCGGGGAATTCGCCGATTACGGAGTGATGATCCGGCGTCACCTCATAGTGACCGACCCAACCTCGAGCGATGGAGGCGCGTTCTAGGACGGGAATCCGCTTTAGGGACGCGATTGCCGTCCATTCCAGAGCCTCAAAGTCAACTTTATCGCTAAAGGAGGCCTCACCCGGAGGCCCTCCCAATATCAGGCCTCGTCCTTCTCGACGGATATACCAGCCATTGGCCATGTCATAAATAAAAGGGAACTGGTCGGGTAGTTCGTCAAAGGCTTCCACAAAGAAAAGATGTCGTCTCAAAGGATTTATGGGTAAATCCAGGCCGGCCAGAGAAGCGATTTGACCAGACCATGGGCCGGCGGCATTGACCACCCCTTCAGCTTGAATATTATGACCGCCGGATGTTTGAACTCCCTTTATTCTACCATGTTCAACTTTGAGGTTGGTTACTTCGACATTTTCAAATATTTTGACGCCAAGTTTCTGGGCTTGTCGAGCGAAACCCTGAACCACTTCGTTAGGGCCATAAAAGCCGTCCCGATCCGTGTACGAGCCGCCGAGGAGATCGCGGGTGTCGATAAAAGGCCAACGCCGGGCGATCCTTTCGGAAGGCAGCACTTCGGCGGAGCAGCCTAAAGAGGCCATGAGAGACACGGTGTTTTCTATGACCCGGAGATGTTGTTTTTCGGTGGCCAAAAAAAGGTAGCCTAGCGGCAAAAAGTCGATATCCATTCCAAGATCGGTTTTAAAGGAATCAAAAGTCGCCTTGGATAATAACGAAAATCTTATGTTGATTTCCGTGGAGAATTGGGTCCGAAAGCCGCCCAGACATTTGGCCGTGGCGCCTTGAGCGCCCACAGCCCCTTTTTCCAACAGAACGATATTCGTAACGCCTTTTTGGGCTAGATGATAGGCCACACTGGCGCCGATCACTCCGCCGCCGATAATGATGATATCGGCTCGGGACGGCAGGTCCGACATAACTAACAGAATCCTTCTGCTCCTATTTGGGGCCGGTGAGGAATAAAGGGCGACATCCTCACGACTAACTGAGGGTCAGGATATCGGCGCCATTTGAAGTCACGGCTATGGTATGCTCGAATTGAGCGGACAACTTGCCGTCCTTGGTTACGGCGGTCCAGCCGTCTTGCAGGATTCTCACTTCCCAACCACCTTCGTTGATCATGGGTTCAATAGTAAAGACCATGCCCTCCTTCAGGCGGATACCGGAACCGCGACGACCATAATGAGGGACTTGAGGTTCTTCGTGGAATTCCCGCCCTATGCCATGACCGACAAAAGTGCGGACGACGCTGAATCCGGCGTTTTCCACATGTTCCTGAATAGTCGCGCCGATATCGCCCAGATGAGCGCCGATCTTGACGGTTTCAATGCTTAACAGCATGGCCTGATAGGTTGTTTCCATCAGTTGGCGGGCTTTTTTAGAGGCATCACCCAGGGCGAAGGTTCGTGCGGTGTCGCCATGGAAACCGTCTTTATAAACGGTGACATCGACTTTGACTAGATCGCCGTCCTTCAGGCGGCGAGATCCGGGAATGCCATGGACTACTTCTTCATTGATGCTGATGCACATGCTTTTCGGGTATCCTCGATACCCAAGGGTCGAAGGGATGGCGCCATGGTCAATGATGAAGTCATGGCCTAATCGATCAATTTTTTCCGTGGTCTGTCCCGGTTGGAGCAGAGTGGCGATATAATCCAGGGTCAAGGCGGCTAAGCGGCCGCTGGCTCGGATATATTCGATTTCCTCTTGGTTTTTGAGGTTAATGATGGATTTACGACCGATCACGTGTTTGAAATCCTTTCTCGAGGTCTGTCATCGCGCGCCTGATTGATCAAGATCACCGGCCGACCCCGACATAAATAAAACCTTTTTCCCGCATCTGAGTCGGGTCGCAGACATTACGTAAATCAATAACGATCGGCGATTTTAATAAGCTTTTTATCCGATCCCAACGTATATTTCGGAATTGATTCCATTCCGTGGCGATAACGAGTCCGTCGGTTTGATCGGCGGCCTCATAGGGGTTGGAACAATATTTTACTTCCGGCAACATTCGGCGGGCGTGCTCCATGCCTGCCGGATCATAAGCCTGAATTTTGGCTCCGCGCGCCAAGAGTCCTTGAATGATATAAATAGGTGGGGAATCCCGAATATCATCGGTGTTGGGTTTGAAAGTCAAGCCTAACATACCGATGGTTCGTCCCGTCAAGCCGTTAAGCGCGTGATCGATTTTATCCACCATTACTCGGCGCTGTTGTTCATTGACGCGGATGGTGGCGTTGACCAATTTGAAATCATATCCTTTTTCCTCGGCTAAGCTTGCCAAGGCCAGGGTGTCCTTGGGAAAGCACGATCCGCCGAAGCCTGGGCCGGGGTGCAAGAATTTACGGCCGATGCGGTTATCCAAACCCATGCCTTTGGCCACTTCATGGACGTCTACGTCCAAAAGTTCGCAAAGATTGGCCATTTCGTTGATAAAAGATATCTTCATGGCTAAAAAGGCATTGGAAGCATATTTGATCATTTCCGCGGTTTGCACGTTGGTCAGAACAAAAGGCGCTTCAATCAAATATAGTGGTCGATAAAGATCCTTCAACACCGCTTTGGCTTGTTCGCTATCCGTCCCGATGACCACTCGATTGGGCCTCATGAAGTCTTCAATGGCCGAACCTTCCCTCAAAAACTCAGGGTTGGACGCCACATCAAATGGGTAAGGATGTGACTGATTTTCTTTGATGATTTGTTTAACCAGTTCCGCGGTCCCCACCGGAACCGTGCTTTTGTTGACGATGATTTTATAACCGTTAATATGTTGTCCAATGGCGGCGGCCACTTCCCGGACATATTGCAGATCGGCTTTTCCTTGATTATCCGCGGGGGTGCCCACCGCGATGAAGATAATCAGGGCATCGGCCACGGCCTTGGAAAGATCGGCCGTGAAAAACAGACGGCCGTCGTTGACATTTTTAGTGACCAGTTCCTGGAGACCGGGTTCGTAAAAAGGGACGTGCCCGCTCACAAGAGCGTCGATGCGTTCTTGATCCTTGTCCACACACGTCACATCCATTCCAAATTCGGCAAAGCATGTTCCAGTAACCAGTCCGACATAGCCGACGCCGACGACGCAAATGTTCATGCAGGAAAAATCCTCCGCGAGGAAAAGTATCGTTACCTGACCGGGCAACCACCCGGTGTTCCGTCAAGTTAATTATACCGGTCCACAGTGTCAAGAAGTTCTTAAAGAGATTGAGCCGGGATATGGCTCGATATGAATTTTATGATAGTGGGTCTTTGGTATCTAGGATGTCATCTCATGATGGCCGATATGCTTTACCAGTACTCCTGGTTGGCCGATATTATCGAACCTGTGCCTTATCCGGATAAAAAAAATAAAAATGATCTTTACTTTTTTGCAAATATTGATTTATTTGAGCAAGTGAACTATTTCACTTGCGGGAAAAAGGTGATATAGTCTCCGCCTGGAGAGTTGAAAACCATAGTTACCAGACGGATACGTGCCATTCCCATAGACGAAGATCTTTGCCGAACTTGTATGTGAGAGCATGCCTCGTAGTTTCGCTACGGGGGTGGTTATTTGACTCGGCTAAATGCTTTTTGTTCCTTACATGTCGGAGATTCGCCATATCTTGTCGTGGATTGCTATCGTCCGGATTGAGCCGCCCGGCGGGTCAGGTCTCGGCAAATCTCTTGACGAAAAGAGGAGGTTGTGATATCAGCGGACTTCTATTTATCAACAGTTCTGGACAAAGGAATTCCTAACGGGATTCTCGCTATATGAAATTGTTTCATATCGCGCCAGCTGCGACAAAAGGAAGCGCCTGGACCAAACCAGGACGTCCGGGTTTATCCCGGCGAACGTGACTATCCGTGGTCAATATTAACAACAAGATTAACTATTTAAGGAGGATATGGTTATGGGACTTGACTGGAAAAAATACATCGAAGCACCTGATTATGTTATTGCCGAGGATTCCGAACCACACATGAAAACTGTGTCGCAATTATCAGAGGAACTTGGCATCCAAAAAGATGAATTACTGCCCCATGGTCACTACGTGGCTAAAGTGGACTACGCCAAGGTTCTCCAACGCTTAGCAAACCGGCCGGATGGAAAATATATTGACGTGACCGCTATTACACCTACTCCCCTGGGTGAAGGGAAATCCACTTCCACCATGGGATTGGTGGAAGGCCTGGGCAAGCGTAATAAGAACGTATCCGCGGCCATTCGGCAACCTTCCGGCGGTCCGACCATGAACGTCAAAGGTTCCGCAGCCGGCGGCGGTATGGCCCAGTGTGTGCCCTTGACCCCGTTCTCCTTAGGTCTGACCGGTGATATCAACGCCATCATGAACGCTCATAACCTGGCCATGGTGGCCATGACCGCCAGAATCCAGCATGAATTCAACTACGACGACGCCACCATGGCCAGACGCAATATGGGACGCCGCTTGAATATTGACCCCACGAACGTGGAAATGGGCTGGATCATCGACTTCTGCGCTCAAGCGCTGCGCAATATTGTTATCGGTATGGGCGGCAAAGCCGACGGCTTTATGATGCGCTCCAAGTTTGGCATCGCCGTTAGTTCCGAAGTAATGGCCATCCTCGCCGTATCGGCTGATCTGAAAGACATGCGGCAACGCATGGGCAAGATCGTAGTGGCATACGATAAGAGCGGCAAACCCGTCACCACCGCTGATTTGCAGGTCGATGGGGCCATGACCGCCTGGATGGTGGAAGCCATCAATCCTAACCTGCTTCAGACTATCGAAGGCCAGCCGGTATTTGTCCATGCCGGTCCCTTCGCCAATATCGCCATCGGCCAGAGCTCCATCATTGCCGACCGGGTGGCCTTGAAACTGTCTGACTACCATATTACGGAATCCGGTTTCGGCGCCGATATCGGCTTTGAAAAGTTCTGGAACCTCAAATGCCGTTATTCCGGCCTTATTCCGCATTGCGCGGTGTTGGTGGCCACGGTTCGGGCTCTTAAATGCCATGGCGGCGCGCCCATTCCTTTCCCTGGTCGCCCCATGCCCGCGGAATACGGTCAGGAGAACGTGGGTTGGGTGGAGAAAGGTTGCGAAAACCTGGTCCAGCACATCAACACCATCCGGACCGCTGGCATCAATCCCGTGGTCTGCATCAACTCTTTCAAGACTGATACTAAGGCTGAAATCGACACTATCCGCCGCTTGGCCGAACAGGCCGGCGCCCGAGTAGCCGTTTCCGAACACTGGCTCAAGGGTGGGGAAGGCGCCTTGGAACTGGCTGATGCCGTCGTTGAAGCCTGTGAATCCAAACCTAATTTCAAATTCCTGTACGACCTTGAACTTCCGTTGTCCAAGCGTATCGAAAAGATCGCCACCACTTGCTATGGCGCTTCTGGGGCGGATTTTTCGGCCGATGCGGCGAAAAAACTGGAACGTATGGAAAAAGATCCGGAAATCGCCAAAATGGGCACTTGTATGGTCAAGACTCACCTTTCGTTGTCCGACAATCCCAATATTAAAGGCGTGCCCAAGAATTGGCGACTGTTCATCCGCGACATCCTGATTTATGGCGGCGCTGGATTTGTCGTCCCGGTCGCCGGCGCTATCTCCCTGATGCCCGGTACCGCCTCCGACCCGGCTTACAAGAGAGTGGACGTGGATACTCAGACCGGCAAGGTCAAAGGTCTGTTCTAAAGTTCCGATTGCTGCCGTAATAAAAGGGGCCGGTTTCGGCCCCTTTTCAGTAGAGATTGAAAATATTATGATGGGAGTCGAGTCGATTTCGCCATTTCTGACTAAAAAACCGTGGGATTTTACACTTGATCCGACATGAATGCCGTAAGAAACTTGAGAGTAAACCCAAAGAGAGTAAATGCAAAACCCGGAATATTGCCTCGGGTCGAGGAAGGCCGGATTTTGAAGCCTAAGCAATACGGAAGTATTTTGAGGTTTTAAATAACGTCCGCCGCCGGCGGACAAGCCCGATAAAGATCTGGAGCCAAAAGGACAGTTTTGCAGTTACCTCAAGGGAGTATTAAATGAACAGGACCAAGGACTTTTATCAGCGGTTCATCGTTTCCTGTTATTCCCGGCGAGCCACCAGGATACTCAATATTTCCGTCATCCGCGATGACGCCTTGCTGGTTATGAGCGCGGAGGAATTGGAAACATTCGTCATTCCGGCATTTGACGAGATGCTGGCTAACGGTCGCCTGGAAAAAGGAAAAGAAAAGAATCAGTTTAAGCTGGTTAAATAGTTAAAACTATATTTTACGTCGGGAGTTATAGCGATGCTCGAAAGTTTTTCGAAATGATGCGGTCAAAATCTCAGCTCATTCGCGAACACCCCAGTCGGTCATTTCGACCGAAGGGAGAAATCTCATTGTGATTTGGTAGTGTTGGAGATTTCTTGTCGCGGCCTGTGGCCGCTCCTCAAAATGACAATGATACTTCAAAACGAAGAAACTTTCGAGAAGCACTATAATTAAAGGAACCTCAAACCACGCTATAAAAGAAGTTTAAGTTCCTTTTCCCAGGTTTGGCGAGGATAGGCTCCGGTGAGTTTTTTTACCACCTTGCCTTGACGGTCCAGTAAGATAGT
The DNA here is from genome assembly GCA_015233515.1 of Deltaproteobacteria bacterium. Next base: position 10,242 of record JADFXS010000022.1, read on the forward strand.
CGTGGGAATACCTCGAAATCCTCCGACTTTTTTTACAACTTCTTCTATTTGGTCTCCGGCGTATAAAACCGGATAGTTTATCCGATACTTCAAACTGAAGGAGCGGACGGAACTCATCTCTTCGGAATCCACGGAAACTCCCACAATAGTCAATCCTTGTGGACCATATTCGTCTTGCAAAGACACAAACCAGGGGATTTCTTCGCGGCAGGGCGGGCACCAGGTCGCCCAGAAATTGAGCATCACAATCCGGCCTTTTAGTTGGGAGAGCCTGACTTGTCCGCCATTGAGGTCCGGTAAGGAAAAATCCGAAACTACCGGCGTGGTGGATTTATCCGACGAACTACAGGAGACGATCGTCGCGATCATCAGCAAACACACTAATTTTATTAATAGACTGTTACACATTTTGACAAGAGGGGGCTTGGTTTTCATTTAGTTCCCGACTATTCCTTCGTGATCATCAATCCGGTTATACCGGTATCGTTAGTAACGCCTCGGTGCAGAATCAGCTCCCGGCCGTCTTCCATCCCGGCGTGATAAGCCTGTATATTGACCTTGGATCCGCGTGACGCATAGCGTGTCAGTCTAGGATAGCGGAGTCTTATAAATTCATGCAAACCCGAGTCCTTGGCCAAGACCAGGGCGCTGGTGGTTTTGGAGGAATCCGCCGCGGCCGCCATTCCCGAGGCTGTTCTGGAACTTTCTTGCCGCTTCAATTTTTCATGAAAGCCCCGGAGGACTCCCAGCCAGTAAGAACGTTTGTCCCGACCCGTGGCGGAATAATCGGTCATTTGGCGGGATCGCCACAGAATTTCCAACTGGTTAAGCAGAAAATTATAAACATATTCGGCCATGAGGACATTTTCCGAAGCGCCGAAAAGTTCTATGGTTCTATACTTATCTGTCCTCTTCGCATCATACTGGTGAGAAAGAACCACGTCCACGAAATAATAATCCACCAGGATGGCGGTAAGGTGGCGCTGATAGTTTTCCAGGCGTTTAGTGTTAGTATTGATAATCAGGTGAGTGTAGCGCTGAGAATCGGAACGCTCAAGTTTGTCCAGATTGTATCTGGCGATTATTTCATTGGCCTTGGCCATGGCGATGGCGGCTTCGTTTTCATTGGAGGATTGAGCCAAGGCCAGGAGTTTTTGGACTTTATCCATTAATCGCCGAACATCGTCGCGCAGGTCGGGAGCTTTCGGATCGGTTAAGGTGCGTGGTAAGTCACCTTGGGCGCCACGGAATTTTTCCGGCACTCCCAGCATCCGGCAAGCCCGTTCAAAAGAGGGACCGTGACGGTGATCTCCGTCTAATTGTTCCGTCGCCAATTGGTGGGCCATCTCGTGTTTCAGCACACCGAGGACCACTTCCCAAGGATATTCACTAATCAAAGTCGTGGATAGGCGGATGGTCCCGTAATCTTTATTCCAAGAACCCCAGGAGCCGGCGAGGTTGATGATTTCGATAACCGGTCGTGTCAAGGTCACTCGGTGCTGCCAGGCAATCCATTCATGTTCCTTGGAAAGCTGGACAGCCCAGGCTCTTTGGAGACGAGAGAGATCGGAGGCGCTGAAGGGAGGCTGGAGCCCGGATGAGAAATTTTTTCGTTTTTTATTCATCGTTTATAACTATAGTTCAGAACAGGCCGCGTTTTAGGTTAAAGATGGATGCGGAACGAATATGGTGGCCTTTGGTTACGGCTTGGATGATATCCGCCGCGGTCTCTGTCGGATGGGGGTCGAACTCCAGATCCACGATCAGGGTCTGTATTCCCGCAAGTCGGTGATCCTTGAGGATCGGCCAGAAATAAAGCGGTTGTTCAGCGACAAGATAGGTGAAATCCTTCTCCAGCTGAATACGAAAACGTTCACCCTTTGGGCTGGTGACTTGTAAATTATCCTTGAGGCCGGCCGGCTGAAACCTGGCGGTAAAAAGGGGAGGTCGTCCAAAAACATAAAAAATTCGCCTGATCCGACCGGGTCGTTGTTTTCTTCATCTGTTTCCAAGCACAAGGTGACCCCATGCAAACCCTGGGCGGCCAGCAAGGTTTCAGTTTGAGTGTTCAGGCAATTGAGACGATAGTCGGCGTAAATATCCAGCCTTTGCCGACTTTGGGATTGCAAATCACGAATCCAGGCTAAATGCCCCAGATTGGATATCAGGAATTGCCTGGCCCCTAGACGATGTATAGTGGACAGATTGCGGGAAGCGGTCCCCAGCGCCGTATCGTATACTATCGGCGGCAAGGACCAGATCAGCCGGTCGAACCAGTATTCCAAACGCCGGCGCAAGTTAACCACTTTTTTGACATTGTTGGTGGTCAAAGGGACAACCAATCGATCCGGGTGATATTTGGTTATCGCCCCTAGGTCTTCCACACGTCCGACCTTAAACCAGATGGCCGGTTGATGAATTTCACTTTGAACACCGGTGGAAGCGGATAATTCGCCAAGGGCGGCGATCGCTGCCGGTGAGGCCTTTCCGGCGGGTTGGTGCTTGTGGGAACCGGATTCCAAGGCCGCAACGAGAGATGATGCTTCGGCCTCTTTTTCGGATTGAGCGGAGCTGACTAAAAAGAGCAGATCGCCGGGCGATAAAGGGACCGGCGCGGCCACGGTCGCTTCCTGGCCGGCCTGAGCCTGCTTCACAGCGGCGCCTTGCACGGACAAGGACTTTAAGGTGAAGGCCTGCTGGTCGTCCACCCCCTTGAATTTAATTCGAAGCCTGTCCCCCGAACTCACGGACGCGCGCAGGGCGATGATTCCGGCTCGATTATCGCTTGATTTGATAACACCAAGGAAAGTGCCGGAAGTGGCCGCCCCTACCGGCGCCAAACCATCGGCCGGCCGCGGTCCGGCCAAAAAACCGGTGGAGCGGCGGCGTCCGGGAGTGTTTTCGATCAGTTGTCGGGCCTGGGTCAATACTTCCGGCAGATCGTCAGGGGAGGCGTCCAAAAGCCAGCGATAGGCCTTGACGACTCTGGAGACATAATCGGCCCCTTTCATGCGGCCTTCGATTTTCAACGCTTTAAGGGGTATTTGCCGGATGCGACCAAACAGCGGCGCCGACTCCAGGTCGGTAGGGGAGAACAGAAATCCTCTTTTCTTTAAAGTGGTGTAAGAACGGCGGCAGGGCTGAGTACAAGCGCCACGCAAACTGCCTTGGCCGCCCAGAAAGCTGGACATCAAACATAGGCCGGACACGGAAAAACATAAGGCCCCATGAATGAATAATTCCAGACCCAAGGGAGCGTTCCAAGCCAGACGTTCCACTTCGTTCAAGGTAAGTTCCCGGGCCAGGACGGACCGATCAAAACCCAGGCCCTTGAGAACCGTCAAGCCTGGTAAATTATGTACCGCCATCAGAGTGGAGGCATGGACTTCAAACTGGGGGAAATACTTTTTAATAAGCCGTAATAAGCCTAGATCTTGAATGATCAGAGCGTCTGGCCGAATCGCGGTCAAGGCATCCAGCGTCTTGACGGCCGTTGGCAATTCATTTTCTTTCAGCAGGGAATTGAAAGCCAGAAATATCCTGGCCCCGCGTTCATGGGTCAGGTCCACTATCCGGTGAAGCTGAGGAAGGGTAAAATTGGCGGCAAAGGCCCTGGCGGAGAATGATTTCAGACCCAGATAAACGGCGTCCGCGCCAGCGTCAAGCGCCGCGGCCCAAGTTGAGGGGCTGCCGGCCGGAGCTAACAATTCAGGTTTTCCGGTCGGGAAATCAACCGGATCCCGGTGAGGGTGATGGTCCGTTCGGGGGAACTTGGATGTAATACGCTGTTTTTTCAAATGAATATTTCCCGCTGAAGTTAGATTAAGGCTTGTATCCTCATGGTTATGGCTGGTCGGCCCTTATTCCGCGCCGGCCGCGCCGTGAGGCTGGACGGGCGTCCTGATTTTACAAAAATATACCACGGATTCAGAAGTGATCATTCCGCCATCAAAATTAACCCGGCCTTTTGGTCGGTCTCGATTTAAAAAGCTGGTCGACGATCAACTCAATCTCCCAAGGTATTATATTTTGGATCGGAATGATACCCCCTAATTCACCACTTGTGGGCGTTGAGGCACGTAACTCCTGGCTGCAACGCTCGTTTCCCAATTTTGGCTCCTCGGCGTATGGTGAATACGCCTGCGGGCCAAAATCGGTCCAACTTCGCGTTTCGCCTAGGATTTACGCGCCCTATCCGCGATTTGATGGTGGATTTAGGTATTCCATTCTTGTTGACACTTCCCGGCGGCCGTGTTATTTATGCGATATATTTACAATATATTACGTTTTATAGTGAAAGGTTTAGGAACTATCCAACTGGGCTGTTACTTTCCGGCCTGACTTGGAAACGAGATTATAGGCATCGATAAAAAGGCTTAATTTCCGCGGTGCTCTGGACCGAAACCAGGTCGAACCGGGCGCTGCCTTGAGATAAGCCGTCATCCGCGCAAAACAGGCCGGAGCCGACATTGGTTATCTCAATGAGGGGCAAATTTCTCATAACGTCGCTTTTGGCGTAAAGGGTAATAACCATGACCCAGACAATTCTCGTGGTGGATGACGAGATGCACATGAGATTTTTCCTCAACACGTTATTTAAAACCAGCGGTTACGAGGTCATGGTCGCTAAAGAAGGACGTGATGCTCTGGTAAAGGCCAGGAATAAGAAACCGGATCTGGTAATTCTTGATTTGATGATGCATGGCGAAGGCGGTATTCCGACCTATCGCCAACTCAAACTGGATGAACAACTCAGAGATATCCCGGTTATAATTCTTTCCGGAGTCAATTCGCAGGCTTTCGCTCATTCCTTGAAGATGCTTAGTCTGGGATTGGATCATCCCTTGCCCGAACCGGAAGCCTTTATCGAAAAACCGCCCGACCCGCGGGAATTGCTTCAAAGAGTCCAAAATCTCCTGGCCGGGCCGATTAACCATTAGCTATGATTCCTTTTTAGGTGTAATATTTAATTAAAAAATTTAGGAGACTGGTGGTGGCCAAAAAGATTTTAGTGGTGGACGACGATCCCGTAATCCAGCGCTATCTAGTCGACCTGCTACGAGACAATGGCTACGAGGCGCAGGCCGCGGCCGGCGCCAAGGAAGCCCATGACCTGGTGAAGCAAGACAAGCCCGACCTGATCACGCTGGATCTGGAAATGCCCAAGGAATGGGGGCCCCAGTTTTATCGGAAACTGACCAAGGACGGCGAATTCAAGGATATCCCGGTCATCGTTATCAGCGGCCTGACCGAGATAGAATTCGCTATCAACAAAGCAGTGGCCTGTCTGAACAAACCCTTTGACCGGGAAGAACTTCTGACCATCGTCAAAAGAACCATAGGCGAGTGAGGCACAAATTTTCTCATTCTTTTCATTCATCAAACTTATCTCCTGAAGTGAAATCGCATGCCAAGGGAAAAACTGCTCCTTGTGGATGACGAGGAGGGAATCCGTAAAGTTTTAGGTAGTTACCTGGCCGATATGGGTTATGAGGTCAAGACCGTTGAAAATGGCGCGGAAGCGTGGAAAATTTTTCAACAAGACCCTGGCCCTATTGTCCTGACCGATATAAAAATGCCCGGGATAGGCGGCATCGATCTTCTCAAATTGATAAAACAAAATCATCCCTGGACCGAAGTGATCATGATCACCGGCCACGGCGATTTGGACCTGGCCATAAAAAGCCTGCAACTAGAAGCCACCGACTTCATTACTAAACCAATTAACGATGATATCCTGGATATCGCTTTGCGGCGGGCCCGGGAAAGAATTTCCATGAGACGCCAGTTGCGTGATTATACGGAAAATCTTGAAACTATGGTCAAAGAGAAATCCGAACGTCTTGTGGAGATGGAAAGGCTGGCCGCCGTGGGGCAAGCCGTTGAGGGATTAGCCACGGCCATTAGGGATATCGTCGAAGATTTCGGCGGCGGGTTGAGTTATTTCAACGAAATGCCTTGCCTGGTTTCAGTTCATAACCAAGATTTAAGAATTGTTTCCGCCAATCAGTTATTCAAAGAACGTTTCGGTGACCGTTTAGGATCGAGGAGTTGGGAGATTTATGCCCCGGACTCGATTGATGAAGCCAACTGCCCCGTAGCCCTCACGTTTAAAACCGGACAAGGGCAGAGGCTGAAATCCCAGGTCCGCTTGCCTAATGGCGAAGATATTCCGGTCATCGTTTATACCGCCCCCATTCGAAACCAAGACCGAGGCGAAGTTGAACTTGTCCTCGAGATATCCGCGGATATCATGGAGATCCGAAGATTGCAGGAAGAACTCCGCACGACCCGCGACCACCTGACTTCCCTGGGGCTCTTGATCGGCTCGGTCTCTCACGGCGTCAAGGGGGTGCTAACCGCCTTGGATGGCGGCATGTATCGTTTGGAATCCGGTCTAACCAAAGAAGATCGAAACCAAATCAAGGAGGGGTTGGAAGTCGTCAAGGCCATGGTTGGCCGGATCCGGCATATGACCTTGGATATCCTTTATTATGCCAAGAAACGCGATCTGGAATGGGAGCAGGTCAAAGTCCTCAAGCTGGCTCAAGATGTCGCCAATGTCATGGAATCGAAACTCCGGAACCAAAAAATTGATTTTAGCCTCGATTTTGATCAAGCCCTGGGCGAATTCCACGTTGACCCGGGCGTGGTCAGTTCGGCCCTGATCAACTTTTTGGAAAACGCCATGGACGCCTGTCTTGAGGATGCGGGAAAAAATAGTCACCATATTATTTTTGAAGCCAAACAAGATGCGCAAAATATTATCTTCAGCGTTCAGGATAACGGTATCGGCATGGACGAGGACACCCGGAAAAAGCTTTTTACTTTGTTTTTTTCTTCCAAGGGCCGACGAGGCACGGGATTGGGGCTCTACCTCTCACACCAAGTCATTAGCCAGCATGATGGGACCATTGAAGTGGAATCAACTCCGGGTCAGGGATCGCGGTTCACTATTCATCTCCACAAGTTTCCTCGCGACTTGGCTAATCAGCCTTAGCCCGCAAGCATTATAATGTTGAAAAACGTCATCAAGCCTTATCAAAACCTCGCCTGGCAGGTGATCCTCATCGCCGGTATGACTTTATTGATCAGTATTTCCGCTTTGTCTTACAGCAATCTGGGAAATCAAGAAAATATCCTCATGGATAACATTATCATCGGCGCCGATCGACTCGGGAATACTATAAAACTCGGGACACGCTACGCCATGAACCTTAATTCCCGAGAAGATATTCAGCACATCATCAGCAATGTCAGCGAGCAACGAGATATTGAAAGCCTCCGGATTTATAACAAGGAAGGCAAAATCAAATTCACCAACCGCCCCGATGAAATCGACCTGCGGACCAATATAAAAGATGAAGCCTGCTATGTCTGCCACCGGACCGAACCTCCCCAAATCGTCTTGGAAATTCATGAGCGGACTCGAATCTTCCAGACAGAGGCCGGTCAACGTTTTCTAGGCATCATTATTCCGATCTATAACGAACCAGGCTGCTCCACCAACCAATGCCATGCTCATCCGGAAAATAAAAAAGTGCTTGGAGCGTTGGATGTGGTCTTCTCTCTGGCGGTCACCGACCGTCAGCTCTTTAATTATAAGGCAAAAACCGCCTTGGAATCCTTGTTGGTCCTGCTTTTGACTTCAGCGGCGATCATGGCCACGGTCTTGATTTTTATTCGCAAACCCATGAAAAGACTTTCCGCCGCAACCCAACAGATTGCCGAGGGTGGGCCGTTTTCACCCATTCTCATGACTCAGAAAGATGAGATGGGGCAACTGGCCGCGGCCATCAACCACATGGCCCGGGAAATCGCCGATAAACAAGATGAATTGAATCGTCAAAAAGAGGAATATCAACAACTGTTCGAAGAAGTGCCCTGCATTATCACCGTCCAGGACCGCAACTACCGCTTAATTAAATACAACCGTGAATTTTCGGAAAAATTCATGCCCACGCCGTTCGATTTCTGTTTCCATAGCTATAAGGATCGGGATAGCCGCTGCCTTATCTGCCCAGTTGAAAAGACCTTCCAGGACGGGCTATCCCATACCAGCGAGGAAGCCGGATATTACCAGGACGGCACCAAGAGACATTGGCTGGTTAAAACCTCGCCGATCAAGGACGCCGCCGGTCAGACCGTGGCGGCCATGGAGGTTTGCCTGGATATAACCGGACGGAAAGAACTTGAGGAAAAACTTTTTCTTTCGGAAAAAAAGTATCATGCCATTTTCAATAATATTCCTAACCCGGTCTTTGTTTTGAACCATGCAAACCTGCAAATCGTCGATATGAATGAAAGTGTGACCGCCGTATATGGCTTCCAAGAAGAAGAACTATTGAACAAGCCTTTTCTTAATCTATTTTCGGAAACAGAAAAAGATGGTTGGATATATCGCCTCCGGACCTCTTCCCTTATCAATCAAGTCAGGCACAAGACCAAGGACGGGCGACGGATATTCGTGGACATCCGGATTTCTCCCTCGGAATATCCGGGGCTTAAGGTGCTCCTGGTTACCACCGCGGACATCACCAAACGCCTGGAAACGGAACAACAACTTATACAGACCAGCAAGATGGCCACCTTGGGCGAAATGGCCACCGGGGTGGCCCATGAACTAAACCAGCCTTTGTCCGTGATCAAGATCGCCAGTAGTTTTTTTATGAAGAAAGTTAAGAAAAAAGAGAACATACCAACCGATATTCTCTATGCCTTGGCGGAGGAGATCGACCAACATGTGGATCGGGCCAGCAAAATCATCAACCATTTACGAGCGTTCGGTCGGAAATCCTTGATGGAACCCGAGAGCATCCAGGTCAATGACCCTCTCGGCAAGGCGTTGGACATCCTGGGCCAACAATTTAACCTTCATGAAATTGAAGTGGTCTGGCAACTCGAGGAAAATTTACCACCAATTTTAGCTGATCAATTGCGACTGGAACAGGTTTTTATCAACTTGCTCATCAATGCCCGGGACGCCATTGAGGAACGTTGGTCCAAAGGTGAGGGGCAAGGTCAAAAGAAGATAGTTTTATCCACCAGATCCGTGGACAAGAAAATTATTGTGGAAGTATCGGATAACGGCGTCGGCATTCCCCCGGCCCTCCAGAATAAAATCTTCGAACCATTTTTCACGACCAAGGAAGTGGGCAAAGGCACCGGCTTGGGACTCTCCATTAGTTATGGCTTCATAAAAGAGTGCGGCGGGAATATCCGCATGGAATCGAACGCCGAGGGCGGCGCGACTTTTGTCATCGAATTTCCTCATATTACGGAGTCATCTTAAACCATTATGGATATGATCGCGAAGACCATACTCCTCGTGGATGATGAAGAAGGCATTCGCAAAGTCTTGGGGATTGCCCTACGAGACGCCGGATATGAAGTTTTAACCGCAGAAAACGGGTTAGCCGGCCTCCGTATCTTTAAAGAGGCCGGACCGCAGATTATCTTGACCGACATAAAGATGCCCGGTTTGGATGGTCTGAGTTTTCTTCGTGAAGTAAAAAAGAATTCTCCGGACACCGAAGTGATAATGATCACCGGCCACGGAGACATGGACTTGGCGGTCAAGAGTCTCAAGTACGAGGCGACCGATTTCATAACCAAACCCATCAATGACGAGGCTTTGGAGGTGGCCCTGAGCCGGGCCCAGGAAAAAATTTTTTTAAAAAGGCAGCTCAAGGAATATACGGAACGATTGGAGCAACTAGTCGAGGAAAAAACCCGGAAATTGCTGGAAGCGGAGAGACTGGCCGCCATCGGGCAGACCATCGCCGGACTATCACACGCGATTAAAAATATTGCCAGCGGACTCGAAGGCGGTATTTTCGTTTTGGAAAAGGGTCTGGAGCTGGATGAAACGGCATATCGCCGCCAGGGCTGGGATATGGTCAGAATCCATGTCGAAAAGATCAAAAATCTTTCTCTGGACTTGCTTGGTCTGGCCAAACCCGCGATTATGAATTTCCAACAAGACGATCCGAATAATCCGGCGCGCCAAGTGGGCGACCTGATGAAAAATAAAGCCGCTGACTTGGACGTGGTTTTTTCGGTGACCTTGGCGGAAGATCCGCCTGAATGTCTGCTCGATATAGAAGCTGTGCACCGCGCTCTTTTGAATTTAGTAACCAACGCCTTGGAGGCTTGCGCGGACTGGAAAGGTGAGGTTAGGTCGGTCTCACTGAGAGTTACGATTGAAGACGGGCGTTGGGTCGTTTATACCGTGGCCGATACCGGACCAGGAATGACTCCCGAAGTCATGGCCGGATTGTTCAGCAATTTTTTCACTACCAAGGGTTCTCGCGGCACGGGGTTAGGGTTGCTTATTACCCGTAAAATCGTGGAAGGACATGGCGGCGTAATTCGAGTTGATTCCTCTCCGGGGGCCGGCGCGATTTTTGTGATCAAATTGCCGATGAACCGTCCTATCGACTAGTCTTCACATGACATTCCCCGCAGCCGACAGGGCCTTTCTTTTCCGTTTCATGACAACCCTGGCATTTATTGTGGTAGGCTTTTAATAATCTCCTTCCTGATTTGGGCTGGACTTTGTGGCATTCCGAACAAGGGGTTCCTTCCGAAGTCTCGTTAGGGATAAGTCGGCCGTTTTCGTATTTGTGATGGCAGATGGTGCAATCCTGGCACGAGGCAAAATCGGTATGCCGGTCGTGATCGAAAAGCGAGGCCGGTCGCACCCGCTCGGTAAAAGCCTTGTCCGCCAGCACTGGAGGCTTGGTAACCTTTGATTGGGAGTAAGCGAGGATGGGTAAGGCAAATAGAGCGGTCAAGAAAATGCATATGACCTTTCTTCCGTCCATGGGTCGCCTCTCTTTATCCACGGAAAATTTTGTTGCCTTTTCATTGAAGTTCCCCGCCGGGAGCCGCGTGAAATCTTCAACATGTCGGGAACGAAGGCGTTTCAATCTTTTTGTGCGCTAATCCCGCGGCAAGCTACGGTGGCGGCGCTCGCCGGCATGTTCATCAACTTTGCGGCGCGCCTGACTTTTCCATGCCGTTATAAATAATTTCCGAAAAAAATTTTACGCCCATATCCACTTGATAATGCTTGATGATATCCTTGAGGCCATGATGGCAGTTATGACATGGCGCAATGACCAGCTTGGCCCCTGTATCCTTTAGTTGGTCGGCTTTTATTTTGTTGCCTTCGAGTCTGACAATTTTGAACGGCGGACCGCAGTTAATGACCCCGCCGCCGGCGCAGCAACAGATATTGTGCTCACGGTTGGGGTGCATTTCAATAACATTATTGCAAAAAGCTCTGGCGATCTCCCGGGCTTTGTCGTGCAGACCTTGTCCTCGGCTGATGTTGCACGGGTCATGGACAGTAATCGGATCGTCTATCTTCTTGGCCACCTTGAGCTTGCCTTGATTTAACAATTCCCAATAAAACTCCACCGCGTGGACTACCTTGACCGGGGGCCATCGCCAGCCCAGCCAGCGATTGCCCACGTCATACACGGAACGAAAAGCATGGCCGCACTCGCCCATGACAATGCGGTTAACCTTGAGGCGTTGAGCGGTTTCGAAATGGAGTCGCTTAGGCCGCCCCATCATTTCAAAATCTCCGGTAAACATGGCCATGTCGCTGTTATCCCAACCCGGCGTGGCGGGCATGGTCCAATCCATTCCGGTTTCGTTCATGATGACGGCGGCCAGATAAATGAGTTGAGTCTGGAATTTGGGTTCCGGAGCAATGACCGAGTAAAGAATATCAGCCCCTTCTTTTTCCAACGGAATGCGCAGGTTGGGAATCTCTTCCCTGGCTTCTTCCTCCTGCCACTGCAGGCTGTCGATCCATTCGTCATCCTTGACCCACATTTGGTTGCCAACCGCCGAATGACTATGGGCCGTATCCTGGATATATTGGGGGGTCACTCCCAATAAATAGCATATGCGGCGGACCAACTGGATAAGGTAGGCGGTGTCGATACCGAAAGGGCAATACATGACGCAACGGCGGCATAGATTGCACTCGGTATAAGCCAGTTGGGCGGCGCTATAAATAAAGTCGGCGCTGACTTTACCTTGGTTTTTGAGCATCTCCCAGAAGGTCCGTTTGACTTTCCCCACTGGGGAGTAAGCTGGATCTTTGTCGTGGGAAAGATAATAATGGCATGCATTGGAGCAGAGTCCGCAACGAACGCAAATCTCCGAATACAGTTTTAAGCGGGCGCCGGCCTCAGCGTTGGTGACTCGCAGGATCGCTTTTTCGATTTTTTCCGGGGTAAGCCTGGCAATGCCCCTTTCCATTCCGGAATCGGAGATTCTCTTCTCGCCGAGAACTTTATTAAATGGCATCGTGTCCTCCGTTTTTACCAATCCCGCGCATGTCTGACGGCCCCAAACTCGGAACCGGCATAAGCCCTGGTCCAAAAGAAGAAAATCATATGACTCAATCGGGTAAAGGGAATGACGGCCAGCCAAATCTCGCCGGATAATATGTGTAAAATGAGCATGAACTGGTAAGACGCAATCTGATGATAAGCCAAAAAACCGGTGACAAAAGGCAGAAGCACCAAACCCAGGATCACCCAATCCTTGATGGTGGTGATAAAGATGACTTCGTTTTGCGTAGCCCGGCGGACGGCAAAAAAGATGCCGCCGCCAATCACAAAAACGGTCATAACATCCGCCAGGTGGTCCGGAAGACTCGGCAGGTTGATTTCATGATAATGCTCCCAAAGAAGGACATGGGCCATTAGGAATATGGGAACGAGCAAAAGGCAGATGTGAAAAATAAAAGTCACGATGGTCGTGAAAGGGTGTTTTTGAGAGTTTACTGGAACAAAAGGCGTCAGCCAATGGAGGATGGAGCGCAGGCCAAATTTAAAATCCATATATTCGAGGAACATGTAATCTTTCTTTTTAGCCAGACGATAGATGACCATCACCCGATAAATCAATCCGAAGATAAAGATCGCCCCCGCGGCCCAGGCA
>JADFXS010000309.1:0-3589 GCA_015233515.1 Deltaproteobacteria bacterium
CTCGTCGGTGGCCGGCCGCCCCAATTCGCTTTCCAGCGTCTGGTAGGCCTTTTCCACTATATTCGATTTCTTCCTGACGCTTCGAGGGACCCAGTCCATGGAGCGTAACTCATCCAACATGGCCCCTTTGATCCGGAATTCGGCGTAGGTTTTAAACAGGATGTTGCGCGAGACATCGAATTTATCAATGGCATCGATCAATCCCAGTATTCCGGAGCTGATCAAATCGTCTTTGGATACGTGGGCCGGCAGCCTGGCGGCCAAACGGTCGGCTACATAACGGATCAGGGGCGAATACTTTTCGATGTATTCGTTTCGTTCTTCGGGATTAAGCCCCCGCCAGGTCCCTTGGACCGGGTTGATTCCGCCTCGGGTGGCTTCGTACCCGTTTTTGTAACCGGTTAACGACATGGTTTACGTTCGATTATTTGGTATCCAGAAGATGTTCATTTACCTTGTTAAAGCTTTAACAGTCTTTTCCAGAAAAATCGGATGTTACCGTCCGCCTGGGATGGTTGGCTGGAACGGATTATCGTTTGAGCCAGTTCCATAAATTTAACGCTGGATTCCGCGGATGGAAAAGCGTCGACTACCGCTTTTTGCATGCGAACGGACTTCAGTATATATTCATCCCGGGGAATATAACCCAAATAATCCAGGGATACGGAAGGCAGGTGCTTATCGGCCACGGAAACCAGGAGTGAATATACGCCTTTAGCCTCTTTAGGGCCGGAAACCTGGTTGGGCAGAATCAAAAAACGTTTTTGATTGTACTTGGTGGTCATGACCTTGATCAGAGCATAAGCGTCGGTAATGGAAGTGGGCTCGGGCGTAACCACCAAAATGCGTTCCTGGGCGGCTAAATTAAAATACATGACGTTGGCGCTGATTCCCGCTCCGGTATCGATCAATAGGTAATCCAGATGTTCGTCGAATTCATCAAGTTCGGTTAGAAGCCTGACTTTCTGACCTTCCCCGAGTTGCGACAGTTCCATTATTCCCGAACTGGCCGGCATGATGCGGATGCCGGATGGTCCGGAAATCAATATTTCTTTCAAGGATTTCTCGCCGTTCAAGAGATGTTGGATATTATACTCCGGTCTAAGGCCCAAAAGGACGTCGATGTTGGCCAAGCCCAAATCCGCGTCCCAGATCAGGACCGAGTGTCCACTTCTGGCCAGGCTTAAGGCCAGATTGACCACCACGTTGGTCTTGCCCACTCCGCCTTTGCCGCTGGTTACGGACATGACCCTCACCGGCGGTTCGGAAGGTTTGATCCGGGGCTTGGTTTCTGTTTTCGGGTTCGGTGTCATATGGTCCTTTCCAGATTGCATGAATATCAGTTTTTCTCCGAACATCCGCGCGCGCTGACCGTAATCAGGTCGGCCAAGCGGTTAGCCGTGACCGGAATGAGATCATCAGGCACTTTCTGACCGTTGGTCAGGAAAGAGACTGGTTTTTTATATTTAATCAGATTGTTGATAATATTGCCATAACGATCTGTTTCGTCAATTTTGGAAACAATCAGGCTATCCACCGGTAAAGAGGACGCCCTCTGGATGGCCACCGCCAAGTCGCGGTCCTTAGTCGTGGCGGAGAGAACCAGAAGCACGGCCAATCCGGGTATTATGTCCAGCAGTCCGGACAATTCGGATAAGGCCTCCGCCTGCAGCAAGGCCCGGCTGGAAGTATCGATCAGAACCAAATCCACGTTTTCAAAAAGTTCGATCGCCTGTTTCAATTCGTCGCGATCCTGGGCCACTCGCACCGGCAGGCCCATGATCCGGGCATAGGTGCGGACTTGTTCGGAGGCTCCGAGTCTGAAGGTATCCAGGTTGATGATGGCCACTTTCTTTTGGTGTCGCGCGGTCCAGTAAGCCGCCAGTTTGGCCAGGGTTGTGGTTTTGCCTGAGCCGCTAGGCCCGACGATCGCCAAATGGCGACAACCGGATCGACCTTCTTTGGGTAAAACCGGACTGACCTTTAGTTGTTTTATCAAAAAATGTTCCAATATTTTCCATGGATCAGATCCGGAGCCATTTCCTTCCGCGGCTTTTTCCACTAGGGCCCGGGCAATGGTCGGGTCCAATTCAGCGGCCAAAAGGTCGCGGTAGAGACGGACCATAATCTGCTGGTCCCGTAATCGTTCGGAAAGACTGGCTCGATGGGTCAAGTCCAGCAGCAGTTCCTTGATCTCGACCAAGCCGCCTTCCAGGCCTTTAAAGGCTGGACCCCAATCCGCCTTGGTGCTCTGAGCTTCCGGCGAGAGATTATCAGGCGTTTTGGGTTGGCCGGCAGCGGGTCGATCCTTGGCCGGATAACCCCCACCAGCCGTGACTTCCACTATGGGGCCGCCTTCGCTCCGGTCCTTGATTTCCCTGGTTGTCAATATTACGGCGTCCGGACCGAGATCGGTTTTGACCATCTGAATGGCGGTTTTGATATCTCGGGCTTGGAAGCGTTTAATTTGCATTCATGAACCCCGCTTCGCCCAGGACTTTAAGTTGAACCGTGGCGGTTAGTTCGTTGTGGGATAAAACCGCCAGATTAGGAATAAAGCGTTCCGTCAACTTGCGGACGTAACGCCGCACCAAGGGTGAACAAAGCAGTACCGGCTGGTAACTGAGCTGTGTGAATTTTTCGTACGCCTGGTTGATGGCGTGAATTATCCGCTGGCCTAATTCGGGATCCATGGAAATGTATGATCCTCGATCGGTTTCAGAAATGGATTTGGTCATCAGATCTTCGATATCCGGGCCTAATGTTAAAATCGGCAGCTCTCCTTCGCGGGTTTCATACTGCCGGATGATGGATCTGGCCAGTCTCTGCCGGACGAATTCCGTGAGGAGTTCCGGGTCCTTGGTCAACATCGCCCGATCAGCCAGGGTTTCCAGAATCGTCTGCAAGTCACGAATGGAAACCCGCTCCCTCAGCAGAGCTTGGAGGACTTTTTGGATTTGGCCCACGTTCATTAGATTGGGAATTAGTTCCTCGATGACTTTTGCGTTGGTTTTGTTCGCATTTTCAATAAGTTTCTGGACATCCTGCCGGGTGAGCAACTCATCCGCGCATTTACGGATAATCTCGGTCAAGTGTGTGGATATGACCGTAGCCGGGTCCACGACCGTCCACCCGGCCCGCTGGGCTTCTTCTTTCTTTTTTTCCAATATCCATAGGGCCGGAAGGTTGAAGGCCGGTTCCCGGGTTTCGATACCATCTATCATCGGTTTGGCGTCACCCGGGTCCATGGCCAAGTAATAACCGACCATTAATTCCGAACGGGCCAATTCAATGCCTTTGAGTAAAACCGCGTATTCGCCCGGCTTGAGCTGTAAATTGTCCCGGACGTGCATGGGCGGAACTATAAAGCCCATATCCAAGGCGAACTGGCGGCGGATGGACCGAATACGGTCCAAAAGTTCGCCGTTTTGTTCTTCGTCCACCAGGGGGATGAGACCATATCCCACTTCCAGCTCCAAGACATCCAAGGGCAGCAAGGCTTCCACCTGTTCGGGGGAGGAAGACGGGGCGGCGGAGGCCTGGCGTTGCTCCTCCACCTTTTTTTCTTCCTTGACCACGGTCTGCTGCT
>JADFXS010000309.1:3713-4196 GCA_015233515.1 Deltaproteobacteria bacterium
TTTGAAGGAGGAACTGACGGCTCACTTCCTTGCCCATGGTCACTTCGCTGCCTGCCCGGCTGACGATGATACCGGCGGCCGTGGAGACGACCAGAGCTGGTATCTGGGTGACCAACCCGTCACCCACCGTCAAAATAGTGTATCTCTGGGCCGCGATCATTACGTCCAAGTTTTGCTGAACGACGCCGATGATCAAGCCGCCGACAATATTGATAATCGTGATAATGATGCCGGCAATGGCGTCGCCTCTGACGAATTTGGACGCGCCATCCATGGCCCCGTAGAAGTCGGCTTCGCGGCTGATGACCGCTCGTCGTGACTTGGCCTCGGTTTCATCGATCAAACCGGCGTTCAAGTCGGCGTCAATCGCCATCTGCTTGCCCGGCATGGCGTCCAAGGTGAAACGAGCGGCGACTTCAGCGATACGGCCGCCTATCTGGTCATCCGCAAGGAGATGAGCACCGTCCTGCCGCTGGGGGACTT
>JADFXS010000310.1 GCA_015233515.1 Deltaproteobacteria bacterium
GTTGATCATCAGTTTGAGTTCTTCCTGATAAGCATGGCCGGATACATGAACTTCGTTAGCCAGAACATCAGCTTTAATCCGGAACTGTGGGAGTTCGAACATTCGAGGATCGAGGAATACCTGTCCCGTCGTCCCATAAGCGGCGAGGCCGAAACAGGACGTATCTTCAACCTCAAAAACGACATCATTGTCCGAAGCGGGAATGAACTGGCGCCGCCGATCATCACCAAATCGAGCGTGCTGAGAGATTCAGGGGTTGAAGTCGGTCGGATCGAGATCTCGCGCTCCCTGCGCCCTCTAATGGAACAAACAGGGCTGATTGCAGGAGGCATCGCCCTACTGGTTCTTAGCGTGTATCTGCTTCTTCGCGCGCTGTTGTTCAGGACTCTCAATCGAGCGCGGAATCTAGTTGAACAAAAGGAAGCACATTACCGCGCGGTGGTAGAAGACATTCCGATGATGCTATGTCGCTTCTTTTCCGATGGCAGATTGTCCTTTGCCAATAATGCCTATTGCCGATACTTTGACAAGACCACTGAAGAGGTGCTTGGGGATAGCTTTAAGCTGCCCGTGTTGGAAGAAGATCGGAGATTTGATCCCTCGCGGTTAAGTTTCCTTACCTCTGACAATCCAACAGAGACCTATGAGTTCCGAGTCATTGCCGGAAATGGCGAAACGCGGTGGCAGCGCTGGATTATCCACGCCATTTTCCAGGAGGGGAGACAGGTTGAGTTTCAATCGATCAGCGAAGATATTACCGAGCGCAAGCAGGCGGAGGAGGAGCGAGAGCGTGTGGTTCGGGAGCTGCGATCGGCTCTGAATGAGGTCAAAACCCTGCGCGGATTCATCCCCACCTGGGCGTCCTGTAAAAAAGTCAGAGATGACAAGGGCGATTGGGACACTATTACAACCACCCTAACGGAACGGACCGCAGCCATTTTCTGCCATAGTATTTGCCAGGCATGCGCCAAGAGACTTAATCCATCACCTTTTGAAGAATGATATCCGCCAAAAACGAAAATAGAAATCGACATAGTCGGCTATCAATATCCTTACCTTTCCTGTAGGAGATTTCCCACGGTTCGCAGCGGGGAGCTATAACTTTTGCGGAACAACAAAAAATAAGATGAATGACCTATCTGATAAAATTACGTATTTGGAAACATAGTCCGGCTTGACAAGGGAGCATCCGACTAATATGGTAAGCGCCACCTTTATCCCGGAGGCTTAATTTCGTGGCGGATCTCATTATCAAAGGCGAATTTGTTCTGACCAAAAATGAAAATGACGATATAATCCAAAACGGCGCTGTGGCTGTAACCGGATCGAAAATAACGGATGTCGGGCCGGCGGACCAAATCGAAGCTCGACACGGCGCCGGCGCCAGGCTACTTCAAACCAAACACGGCCTGGTCATGCCCGGGCTAATCAACGGTCATACCCACGTATCCATGACTTGTTTTCGCGGCATGGCCGACGACCTGCCTCTGATGACCTGGCTGACAGACCATATTTTTCCGGCCGAAGCCAAACTGACCAAGGAAATGGTTTATTGGGGGGCTCTTTTAGGCTGCGCGGAAATGATCCGCGCGGGGATCACCTTTTTTTGCGACATGTACCTGTTTGAGCGGGAAGTGGCGCAAGCGGTGGATAAAGCCGGGTTGCGAGCCTTGGTGGGCGAGGTTTTGTACGATTTTCCCTCTCCCAACTATGGTCCACCGGAAGCCGGCTTGCAGTTCACTCGGCAACTCATCAGTGAGTACAAAGGACATGACCGTATCCGCATCGCGGTGGAACCTCATGCCTTATATACTTGCTCGCCGGAGCTGCTGGTCGCTTGCAAGGACCTGGCCGAACAATGTCAGGCGCCGCTAATAACTCATCTGTCGGAAAGCCAGGATGAAGTGGCCACCATCATGAAACGATACGGAACTACGCCGGTCCGTCACTTGAATCGGCTGGCGCTGTTGAGCGACAACTTGATCGCTGCCCACTGCGTGGTCCTCGATGAATACGAAATCGAATTGATGGCCGAACATGGCGTCAAAGTGGTCCACAATCCCTGCGGTAACAGCAAGTTGTCTTCCGGTTTGGCCCCGGTTCCGGAAATGTTGTCCGCTGGTATAGCCGTGGCCCTGGGAACCGATGGCCCGGCTTCCAACAACAAACTGGACTTGTTCAGCGAAATGTATATGGCCGCCACGCTGGAAAAAATATTCAAAATGGACTCCACCGCCATGCCTGTGGATCAAGTATTGAGCATGGCCACGTCGCTGGGAGCCAAAGCCATGGGATTGGACGGCCGGATCGGCAGGTTAGCCCCGAATTTTCTGGCTGACCTGATTGTCCTTGATTTGAATCAGCCGCATTTGTGCCCTATATAAAACCCGGCCAGCCATATGGTTTACGCGGCCAAGAGCGGCGATGTGGTCCATGCCGTGGTTAACGGCCGCATCTTGATGGAAAACCGGCAACTCACTACCCTGGACTTGGAGGAAATATATTCCCATATGGATAAAATTCCCGCCGTTGTGTCCCCGGCCGCCAAAAGGAGCTGATAGACCCATGGTCCCAGTCTATGACTTGATTATCAAAAACGGTTTGATTCTACCCTTGACGCCGGAGAGCGAAATCATAAATTCCGGTTTTGTGGCCGTAAAAGACGGAGCCATCGCCGCTGTCGGCCCCATGACCGAACTACCCGCCGGGCAGAACGGAATCAAAGTGATTGATGCCGGCCGCCAACTGGTCATGCCCGGTTTGATCAATGGCCATATCCATTCGGCGATGACCATGTTTCGGGGATTGGCTGACGACCTGCCTTTGATGACCTGGCTGAATGATTACATTTTCCCAACCGAGGCCAAGCACGTGAACCCGGAAATGGTCTACTGGGGCGCCAAGCTGTCATGCGCGGAAATGCTTCTCTCCGGCACTACCACCATGGCCGACGGATATTTCCTGGAAAACGACGCGGTGAGAGCGGGTCAGGAATCCGGGATGCGGGCCGTCATGGGACAAGGAGTCGTCGATTTCCCGGCGCCGGGTGTTCCCGATCCCAAGGATAATATTAAAGCCGCCGAGGAGTTCATCAACCGCCGGCTCGATGTATCTCCCTTGATCACACCATCCATTTTCTGTCATTCACCCTACACCTGTTCCCCGGATACTCTTCGTCAAGGCAAGGAACTGGCTCGCCGCCAGGGCGTCTTGTTCCAGGTCCACGTGGCGGAAACTCGCGCGGAAATCGAAACAGTCCTGGCGCAACACGGCCTGACTCCGGTGCGTTACCTGGATTCCTTGGGAATACTGGATGAAAATACTTTGGCGGTTCATTGCATCCATGTCGACGATGAAGAGATAGATATCCTGGCTCGACGGAGAACCGGAGTATGTGTCTGCCTGGAAAGCAATATGAAATTGGCGTCGGGCATTGTTCCGCTAACCAAAATGCTGGATAAGGGCGTCAGAGTGGCCATGGGGACCGACGGACCGGCCAGTAACAACAACTTGAATATGTTCGGCGAGATGCGGTCCTGGGCCTTGTTTTTCAAGGTCGCCACCTTGGATCCCACCACGCTCCCGGCGGGAAAAGTGTTGAGAATAGCCACTTCCCAAGGCGCTGATGTCTTGGGATTGGGTTCCGTGACCGGGAAATTATCTCCGGGCCGACGAGCGGACCTGATTATAGTCGACCTTGATCGGCCGAATATGAAGCCCTTGTATCATCCGGAATCTCATTTAGTATACGCCACCAATGGCTCGGAAATCCGGACGGTCATTGTCGACGGCCGACTGCTGGTGGAAAACGACCGTTTTCTGGCCTTTGACCTGGAGGAAACCATGGACCGGGTTCGGGAGATTTCCGGAAAAATCAGAGAGTCATGAGTAGGGCTCCAAGCCTTGTCCGGTAAATACCAGCCATTCAGCTAACAGGGCATGGAAACGCTAACGGACGAAACCCACGGAGCGACAGTGGGATAAGGCCTAGACTCGGCGATGAATTTTGGTTGCGACCCTGGTAATGATTCCATGGCGTTGCCGGACGGATACCAAAGTCGAATATCAATTCGGCGAAATCATCTTGACTTGATGTTCAAGCAAACTCAATATAAATAAATTGTTTGCCGTGGCTAACGTTCGTGATGGATGTGATATCGTTAAACATTAAAAGTTTTGAATGGATCAGGAGTC
>JADFXS010000311.1 GCA_015233515.1 Deltaproteobacteria bacterium
CTCTGACCGCGATCAAAGGCGCCGTGGAAACTCTTTTGGACGGAGCCTTGGACCAACCCCGATTCGCTCGTAAGTTTTCGGAAGTCATCAACCGACATGTCATTCGCTTGGAAGCACTGGTGATGGATTTACTGGAACTGGCCAGGCTGGAGGGCGGCAAGGTCAAGGATAGCGTAAATATCGATGTAAAGACTCTATGTACTTCGGCCTTGGCGGCGGTTGACCACTTGGCCGCGGCCCGTCGAGTTACCTTGCGGTTGGAGTTGCCTGAAAATCCTCCGGCCGTTTATGGAGACCCTCGCCAATT
Source organism: Deltaproteobacteria bacterium (assembly GCA_015233515.1). The sequence continues at coordinate 308 of JADFXS010000311.1, forward strand.
GGAACAGGCTCTGATTAATTTATTGGATAATGCCATTAAATTTACCGAACTTGGGGGGCGAGTGACATTGAAGGTCCGCAGTGACTCCGAGACGGTTCGGTTGGAAATTAATGATACCGGCGTAGGTATTGCTCCGGAGCACTTGCCGCGCATCTTCGAGCGGTTTTACCGGGTGGACAAGGATCGGTCGCGTTTGATAGGCGGCACCGGTTTAGGTTTGTCCATTGTCAAGCATACCGCGCAAGCCCATGACGGAAGGGTTGAAGTGCAGAGCCGACTTGGCCAGGGCAGCACATTCACCCTGGTTCTCCCGGTGTTTTCTTGACATGTTACGATCTTTTCAATCAACTGCCACGGTATTGTAACAAAACGCCTGTAAGGTTGTCCTTGTATAGAAGACGAGCGATGACCGCTCAATAAAATCAGAAACTCCACGGGAGGAATTTGCAATGAAAAAAACGATGAAAGACGTGATCTTTTTTTTGGTCTTGGCCGGGATGGCCTGGGCCTTATCAATCGGGCCATCTCTGGCTGAAAAGAAGATCAACCTGACCGGTTCCACTACGGTATTACCCATCGCCCAAAAAGCCGCCGAGGTTTATATGGGCAAGCATCCGGAGGTAAACATTTCCGTCGCCGGTTCAGGTTCGGGCGACGGCATCAAGGCCATTATTGACGGGACGGCGGATATCGGCAATTCTTCACGCGATATCAAGGAAAAAGAAATTGAAGCCGCCAAAGCCAAGGGCGCCACGCCGGTCAAACATATCGTGGCCTTCGACTGTATCGTCCCGGTAGTGAATCCGACCAACCCGGTCACTAATTTGACCTTGGAACAACTAAAAAATATTTACGACGGGACGGTAAAAAATTGGAAAGAGGTCGGCGGTGACGATAAACCCATCGCGGTTATCTCTCGTGATTCCAGTTCCGGGACTTTTGAGGTTTGGAACCACATGGTTCTTAAGGATGCCAAAGTTCGCCCCGACGCACAATTGCAGGCTTCCAACGGCGCTATTGCCCAAACTGTTTCCGGAAACAAACTGGCCATCGGATATGTAGGGATTGGTTACTTGAACGACAAGTTGAAAGCCGTAAAGGTCAATGGAATTATCGCTTCCGAAAAAACCGCCCGCGACAAGACCTATCCCGTTGCCCGCGAACTCTTCATGTTTACTCGCGGTGAACCGAAAGGCGAAGTAAAAGATTTTCTGGATTTCATCAAGAGTCCTGAAGGTCAGAAGATAGTCGAATCGGAAGGATTCGTTAAAATTAACTAAGCCTCGGTTGGTGATCGACTTCGTCGCGGATTTTTTCAGACGAAGTCGAAAAACAAGAATCCATAATCGAAACCTGGTAAGCCCTGAGGCCATTCCAATGACATGAGCACTATATGAGTAAAAACGCACCTGACACTTTTTATACAACCGATACCGCCCAGGTCTTACCGACGGGAGAAGTCATGCCCAATTACGAAAGTCATCCCGTTAAATTGCCTCCTAAAAGCCGCCCGGCCAATTACGTGGCCATGAATCTGGTGGCTTTCTCTGAAAGAGGCGACACTCCGGTCCGATGGACTTTCATGTTTCTTGCCGTCACGTCAGTAGTAATCATGGCGTTGATAATGATTTTTCTTTTTCGAGAAGGTCTAGGTTTATTCTTTCCCACCGACTCCACCCAGGCCCCCTTTGAACTGAAAAATTTTGTTTTCGGCCGATTTTGGTACCCCACCTATGACCCTCCGGAGTATGGAATACTTCCTTTAATTACCGGCTCAGTGGCGGTCACGGCGTTGGCGTCCATGATCGCTGTTCCCTTAGGGCTGGGCACAGCTTTGTATCTGACTACCGTGGCCACACCCAGAATTAGGGAGTTTGTCAAACCGGCGGTGGAATTACTGGCCAGCTTGCCTTCGGTGGTTTTGGGTTTCGTGGGCATGGTGATTATTGCCCCCTGGTTGCAGGATAGGTTTGAAATTCTATCCGGCTTGAATCTGTTCAATGCCTCCCTTATGCTGGCCTTGATGGCCATTCCGACCATCACCAGCATTTCCGAGGACGCCCTGTATAGTGTTCCGCGTGAATTGATCGAGGCTTCACACGCTTTGGGGGCGACGTCCTGGGAGACATTGTTTAAAGTCCAGATCCCGGGGGCTATGTCGGGAATCGGGACAGCCGTTATCTTGGGGATGTCCAGGGCCATGGGAGAAACAATGGTCGTGCTCATGGCCGCCGGCGGCGCGGCTCAGATTCCGACCAGCATCTTTGATTCCGTTCGGCCCTTACCGGCAACCATTGCCGCCGAGATGGGGGAGACCCCTTTTGGCGGCCAGCACTATCATTCCCTGTTCGCCATAGGCATAGCACTTTTTTTAATCACGCTAGCCTTTAACATAATTGCGGCCTATATTTCTTACCGCTTTCACCAAAAGGGGTCGTCCACGCTATGAGCGATTCCAATCTGCTAAGCAGAAAATTAAAGCAATTCATTGCATTTTGGGCGTTCCGCTTGACTACGGCCCTGGTGATCGCCGCTCTGGGTGGGATAGTTTTGTTTATTCTTATCATGGGGTTAAACTCGGTAAATTGGACATTCTTGACGGATGTTCCCAGGGACTCCATGACTAAAGGCGGAATTTTCCCGGCCATACTAGGAACGATTTACCTGACAATCGGCGCGGTGACCGTGGCTTTGCCGCTGGGAGTCGCTTCAGCCATTTACTTGAGCGAATATGCCCGGGACGGTAAGTTTCTTTTAATCATCAGGCTGGGCATCAACAATTTGGCCGGCGTGCCTTCAGTGGTTTTCGGACTTTTCGGAATGGCCCTTTTTGTCGGATTTTTAGGGTTCGGCACCAGCATTATCGCCGGATCCCTAACCCTGGGCCTCTTGATCCTGCCAACCATTATTGGAGCTTCTGAAGAGGCCCTGCGGCAAGTGCCGGCCACATTCCGGGAAGCTTCCCTAGGATTGGGAGCCACCAGGTGGCAGACCCTCCGGAAAGTTGTCCTGCCCGCGGCTCTTCCCGGAATACTGACCGGCTGTATTCTGGGCTTGGGTCGAGCCGCGGGGGAAACGGCGCCGATCATGTTCACCGCGGCTACCTTTTACACCTTGCGTCTGCCCCACTCAGTGTTCGACCAGGTCATGGCCTTACCCTATCACATCTTCGTCCTGGCCACCGCCGGAACCCATATCGATAAAACAAGGCCGCTTCAATATGGGACCGTGTTGGTCCTGGTGACCTTGGTTTTAGGAATCAGCCTTAGCGCTATAATAATAAGAACTCGGATGAGGCGGAAAAAAAGATGGTAGCCCCACGGACAATAAACGGCGATCCGATCATTGTGGCTCGCGATGTAAACTTTTACTATGGCGAAACTCGAGCCTTGAAGAATATCAATTTGGATATTCCTCGCAACCGCGTTACCGCCCTGATCGGTCCCTCGGGATGCGGAAAATCCACGTTTTTGCGATTGTTAAACCGTATGAACGACCTGATTCCCAATACCAGAATAGAAGGTGTTCTCACCTTTGAAGGTGAAAAAATATACGGCCGGGATGTCGACCCGGTGTCAATTCGACGACGAATCGGCATGGTCTTCCAAAAGCCCAATCCGTTTCCCAAGACTATTTTTGAGAACATCAGCTACGGTCTGGAAGTGAACGGGATCAAGGACCACAATTTTATCGAACAGCGGGTCATTGAATCCCTGAAGAAAGCCGCGCTTTGGGATGAGGTCAAGGACCGGCTCAAGGACAGCGCCCTCAAGATGTCCGGAGGGCAGCAGCAGCGCTTGTGCATCGCGCGCTGCCTGGCGATTGAGCCCGAGGTGATCCTGTTCGATGAGCCCTGCGCCAGCCTGGACCCGATCTCCACCAAA
>JADFXS010000312.1:0-380 GCA_015233515.1 Deltaproteobacteria bacterium
GATAACGTCATCCTGGCCGATCCCACCCAATTACATCAAATAATAATGAATTTATGTACTAATGCCGCGCATGCCATGTCGAAAAAAGGTGGTGTTTTAACCATCAGGGTGGAAGAGGCGATCATCGAAGATCATAAACTTGGCCTCAAACCCGGCGCCTATGTGGTTTTGACGATAAACGACACCGGATACGGTATCAAGTCGAATATCATGGATCGAATTTTCGATCCATACTTCACCACCAAAGGACCGGGTGAAGGAACAGGCCTTGGCTTGGCTGTGGTTCACGGCATTATTAAAAGCCTCAACGGCAAGATAAAAGTTCTTAGTGAGGAAGGCCAGGGAACGACCTTTAGTGTTTATCTGCCTAAATACGAACA
>JADFXS010000312.1:446-4180 GCA_015233515.1 Deltaproteobacteria bacterium
CAAGTTTGGGCATGAACGGGTTTTATTTATCGATGACGAGGACGCCATGGTGGAAATGGGCGTAACTTTTCTGGAAAAGCTCGGCTATCGTGTCACCAGCCGAACTTCAAGCCGGGAAGCCTTGATTCTTTTTAAGATCAAACCTTATGATTTTGACGTAATTATTACGGATCAGACCATGCCCCAGATGACCGGCGACCATTTAGCTCAAGAGATTCTAAAAATTCGTCCGGAAATCCCGATAATTCTTTGTACTGGTTACAGTCGCGAAATTACGCCGGAAGAGGCCAAAAAACTGGGAATCAGGGAGTTTGTTTATAAGCCGCTTGTTTTCGATGATTTTTCCGAAAAGTTGCGTAACGTTTTGGACCAGACTAAAAGCATGCAATCGCATTGAAAGCGGGCTGCCGGTAATAACCCGCCTTCCGGCCCCTTCGTATCCAGCGATACATCTTCGGCCGGAAATAAGTCCAACTGGTTGTTTCGCAATGTATTTTGGCCCATCGCCACGAACCAGGCCACAAAATCGGGAAACGAGCGTTGCAGCCAGGAGTTACGTGCCTCGATGCTCACAAGTGGTGAATTACAGCCAATTTGATCTGTTGTTTTCGCTTTGGCTAGTTGAAGTAAGGCGATGGATTGTTTTGGTCATAGGTGATTGAGGACACAATGATCATCACCAAAAGCGACATGAGCCCGCCGGGAATAGCTTCGTGCAGACCAAGGGGATGGCCGAAATACGACCAGCTCAAAGCCATGACCAAACCGCCCACCATGCTGCACAACACTCCCTGTTTGGTGGCGCGACGCCACATTAAAGCCCCCAATGCGGGGAAGGCGATGGCGGAGGAAAAAAAAGTGTAGGCAAAGACCAAGGCCTCAAGAATGATGCGAATATTAAGCGAGAATACCAGGGAGGTCATCCCCAGGAAAACAATCATCCATTTTGAGGATCTGAGCCTGCTCTGCTCGGTGGCGTTGGGTCGGACCAGCTTATAGACATCATTGGAGATAGTTTGAGCGGCCAGGATCAAATAGCTGTTGATGGTGGACATGAGCACGCTCATGAGAGCCACGATCACCAATTCGTAGATGAAGGGATGAAATCGCTCGTGAGCCATGAGGGGAATGAGCATTTCGTGGCTGATCCCCGTCGGAAAAACAGGATAAATAACCGCCGCGCAAACCCCGATCAGCGTCACTCCCACACTATACAAAAAAATGATGACATTGCCGCCCACTGTCCCCCAGCGGGCGGTGCGTTCCGATTTGGAGGCAAAGGCCCGCTGCCAATACGGCGGCCCCGACAGGAAGTAAAGCAGATACACCCAGGAATAGCCGATCAGGGTCATATTGGGTTTCAGCGAAAAAAAATCGTCAGGCAGGCTTGCTCCGACATGGCGCCAGCCGCCGGCCATGTCCAGCGCCGCCAATGGCAAAAAGACCCCAATGATGACCAGTAAAATCAAACCTTGGATCACATCCGTCCAAACCACGGCGTAAAATCCGGCTAAGATCGTATATCCCACGACCACCACCAATGACAGCACCAAGGCGACTTCATACGACAACGTCCCATAAGGCTTGAATAAAACTTGAAAAATGTTTGACGTCGCCACCATTTGCGTGGCCACTGTGCCGAGGAGGGTCACCGTGATGATGATTGAAGCCAAAAGGGAAATCAATTTGCCGAAGCGTCTATGGAAGAGGTCGGGAATCGAGGTAATGCCGTAATTGGCGCCGATACGGCGAATGCGCGGGGAAAGAAAGGAAAAGATCAATAAAGCGAATACGGTTGCAAACGTGGGCGACAGGGCGGAAAAGCCGACTTTGTAAGCCAGCCCGGATTTGGCCAGCGTCGCGGAGGCGCCGATCCAGGTGGCGGCGAAGGTGAGCATGACCACGCCGCAAGATAATTGCCTGCCGCTAAGATAGAAATCTTCGATGGTTTTAGCCCGGTTTCTGAAGTAAACACCGACAGCGATCATAATCAACATATAAACAGCAACGGTTATCAAAGTCAGTCACTCTTTCTCAGGAAAAAATTATCGGCAATTTTTCTCTGGTGCGCAACCCTGTCCGGTTCGGCCAAGCGGGCCAATCGGCCGATTGACCCGCCGGGTTTGCCAAACCGATCAAGGGGACAGGCGCCGTGTCGGCCAGTGTTCATGTCGGCCTTGACCACGGTCATCCGCGCTTGTAAAAAACGCGATAATACGGCTCGTCAGGCCTTGCTTGTCAGGCGGATTGGGGTTGAAGGGCGGCGGTTTGGCTCTTTACTCTTTTGCCTTTATAAAAGATGATCAAGGAAACTACGAGACCGGCAACGGCAAAAGCGGCCATCATCAAAAAGCCGATCTTGAAACCGGTTTCCCCGGGATGTTTGTCTAAAATGGAGCCCATCAGTGTGTGGAGAAAGGTATCGGGCAGATAGCCGATGACCGAGATGATTCCCGCCGCTGTCCCGGTCATGCTCACCGGCACCATGGCTTCACCCATGGTGGAGTAATAAATGCCGCGCACGCCATACATGAACACGCTGAAGACAATCACCATGCTGACCGCGAAGATTAAAAACTCCGGAGTCCCTGGAATGGCGTAAAAAACGAAGGCCATGAGCACTTCCACGAAAAGCAGAATAGTGACCATGCGGGCCGGAGAATTGGTCTTGTCCGCGATCTTGCCGAAAATCGGCGCGCTGACCACTCCGGTAAGATAGCTGCGGATGGTGGCGACGACACCGGCGGTCACCGCGGTCATGCCATAGACCCGGGTCAGGTATGGCGTGGTATATTCGGAGATTATCTGCGCGCTGTAAGCCAGCCCGACCAGCAGGGCCACCAGCCACACCCCGGGAACTTTAAGCACGTTTAAATAGTCTTTCAGGGAAACCCGGGAAGTGACATCTTCGCTGTCATTGGGTACGTAAACCCAAATCCCGATGGTTAAAACCAGGTAAAAGGCCGCGTACAAAAACAGCACCCAGCTCATACCGGTACTTTTTTCCGCAATGAGGCTAAGCACCCATACCCCTAGAAAGGTGACACCTGCGCCGGCCAGCGCGCGAATGCCTTCGCTGAAGCCGAACATCGAACCCTGTTCCTCGGCCTTGCCGATCAGGCGGATGCCTTTAATGAATGAAACCCAAAAAATCGCGTTGGAAATGGCGAAGAGAACGTGGATAACCTGCAAGGCGCCATAACTTGGCAAAAAGCCATACCAGAATGTCAAGATGGCCAGCAACAGCATCGACAGGGTCAACATGATCCGATTGTTGAACTTGTCCACGATGATGCCGCACGGGATATAAATGATCGCTTTGAAAATCGAATAGGTCCCGGTTAACGCGCCAAGCTGGGTATTGTTGACGTTCATCGATTTCATCATGGAATCGTAAAAAACGGTTTTCAAATAGGGGACTTTGAAACAGACGCCCGCGGCCAGGGTTAGGCTTAAAAAGGCCAAAATTTTTTGCGTTTTGCTCATCCCGGATTTTGTAGCCATGGAATACCTCACTTTGGCTGTTGAAGTTCCCCGCGAGAAATCGCGGGGAATTCGCTCGCTTTCATGTTCAAGGTTTGGGGATCGAAATCAATAATCAGGAATTTTCCAGCTTCTAAAGCCGGCTAGCTTACCTGCGTTTGACAATCAACGCATCCGCCAGGCTAACGCCTTGCCCTGGCGGGTGCACCAAAACCGGATTCAGATCCATTTCGAGCAATTCGTCTTTGTTG
>JADFXS010000313.1:0-616 GCA_015233515.1 Deltaproteobacteria bacterium
AATTTACGCGCCCTATCCGCGATTTGATGGTGGATTTAGGCCCGGTCCGGCGCCGGCCGTTTATTGGCCGTAATTTTCGTCCGCATCTTGCGATTTGGCGATCCTGACCACAAAATATCGATGGTTAGAGCGGAAACATCAAGAAAAATAAGAGGTTTTGCGTGTAACCCATTGACTTTTCGTTCGCATTTTGTTAAATTATCCTACGATTTGTGTGGCAAGATTTGTAAAAGCCAGAAAAAGAGTTCTTTGATTTCCTGACCCGAGACTGGTCTTTGTCCCGCGCATAAGGCCTGGTGATACTTCCGGACAGAGCGATGATTCCACCATCGGGTCCCTTGATAATAGGAATGAGCAGCCGGACCAAGGCCTAAATAAGGGGTGTGGTTCCAGTAGTTGCTGTTGTGCCGGCTGACCAGGTTCGGACCTCGAGCGAAATTGGAAACTTCATACCGGATATATCCTTGGCTTTCCAGGTATTGAGCGGTGAGAAGAAAACATTCCCGAGCCAGTTCCTCATCCGGCAGGCTGACTTGGCCGGTAGTCGCCAAGCGGTGTAAAAGCGTGCCCGGCTCCACGGTAAGCTGATAGCAGGACAGATGCTCCGGCCCCAAGC
>JADFXS010000313.1:685-1319 GCA_015233515.1 Deltaproteobacteria bacterium
CCGCCCGGATAATCTCTATGGCGGTCAGGTTTTGGGCTGAAGTCTGACGCCGCCCCAGCCAATTCAGGTAATGGTCGGAAAAGGATTGTATGCCTAAAGAGATGCGGTTTAGTCCTAATGACAACGCCGCTTCGATCCACTCGCGGGAGACATCCTCGGGATTCACTTCCACCGTGGCTTCCAAAACGCGCGATAAATCCAGGTAGCGGCGCAGCCAACCTACAACCGAAGTCAGGTCTTCGATCGGTAAGCGACTGGGGGTTCCGCCGCCCAGATACAGTGTTTCAAAGGGAGGCCACTCCGGACCGTAAAGTTCCGCCTCCCGAATCAATCCCTCCAGCCAGATGCCCATGAGACTGGAAGCGTTTAAAGAATAAAAATCGCAGTAAATACATTTGCCGGAGCAAAAAGGAACATGGACATAGAGACCCGGGGATTGATCGGATAGCAATACTGGTTCCAAGCTGTGGGTTTGGGTCCTAAGCCACCGCCGGGCGGCGTGACGAGAAACCCTGTTAAACCAACCCGTGGGGTTAAAACCCACGGCCGGCATCTTTCAGCGAGGGCGATTGATTAATCGCCCCGACAACGACGGACAGGAGATTTTCCTCTTCGGCAGAAATGGTAGTAACTA
>JADFXS010000313.1:1406-4158 GCA_015233515.1 Deltaproteobacteria bacterium
TTTGCGACCGACCCGCGATTAAACAGTGGATTTCGGCTAATCTTCATCCGAACGCAAAACCGCGACAAAAGCGCTTTGGGGTACGGCGATCTGCCCGACCATCTTCATGCGCTTCTTGCCTTTTTTCTGCTTTTCCAGAAGTTTTCGTTTACGAGAAATGTCACCGCCGTAGCATTTGGCGGTCACGTCCTTGCGGAAAGCCGAAATAGTGCTCCGGGCGATGATCTGGCCGCCGATAGTTCCCTGGATGGCGATCTTGAATTGCTGCCGGGGTAGTTCATCCTTCAGTCTTTCGCAAATCTGTAACGCCCTGGTCCGGGCCCGCTCCTTATGGACGATGAAAGACAAAGCGTCGACGATATCGCCATTGAGCAGGATATCCACCTTGACCAGGTCATTGGGCCGATAATCCAGAAGTTCGTAATCGAAAGACCCGTATCCTTGGGTCACGGTTTTTAACTTGTCATAAAAGTCGTAAACCACTTCGGCCAAAGGCAGGTCAAAACGAAGTTCCACCCGACCGGGCGTAGGGTAAGTCATGCTGGAATTCACTCCGCGCCGGTCCAAACAAAGCTTCATCACCGGTCCGATGTAACGTTCCGGCATGAGGATGCCGGCTCGGATATACGGTTCCCGGGCTTCCTCTATTTTTACCGGATCAGGGTAGTCCTCCGGGTTGTCGATGGTCTTTTCCGTTCCGTCTTTCAAGGTAAATTCGTACTGAACACTGGGGGCGGTCATGATCAAGGACTGATCATATTCCCGTTCCAGGCGTTCCTGGACGATTTCCAGATGCAGCAAACCAAGAAATCCGCACCGGAAACCCTGACCCAAGGCCGCGGACGAGTCTTTCTGGTAGACCAGGGCGGCATCGTTGAGTTTATATTTTTCCAGGGCTTCGGATAAAGACTCATACTCATCAGAGGCCACCGGGTAGATGGAGGAAAAGACCACCGGTTTGACGGCTTTGAAACCGGGCAGCGGTTCATTAGCCGGGTTGGCTTCCAGAGTGATGGTATCCCCGATGTTGACATCACTGACGGTTTTGATACCGGCGATGACGTAACCGACCATGCCGGCGGAGAGCTCGTCCAGAGGTTGCCGAACCAGATGGAACATGCCCACTTCTTCCACCTTGTGCTTAGTATCGTTATGCATCAGGCGGATGATATCTCCGGAACGCAGTCGCCCGGAAAAAAGGCGGATGCTGACAATGGTTCCCCGAAAGGGCTCATAGTGGGCGTCAAAAATCAGCGCGCGTAAAAGATCATCCGCGCTGCCCTTCGGGGCGGGAATCCGTTTCGTGATCGCTTCGAAAATTTCTTCGATGCCGATGCCTTGCTTGGCGGAACACAGCAAGGCTCCATCCGCGTCCAGTCCCAGGTCGCGATCGATCTGTTCCTTGGTGCCTTCTATATCGGCGGCCGGCAGATCAATCTTGTTGATGACTGGAATGATGGCCAAGTCATGTTCCATGGCCGCGTAAAGGTTGGCCAAGGTCTGAGCTTCCACGCCTTGGGCCGCGTCCACCAATAAAAGCACGCCTTCGCAGGAGGCCATGGCCCGGGAGACTTCATAGGAGAAATCCACATGGCCCGGAGTGTCGATCAGGTTCAAATCAAAGATTTGTCCGCTTTTGCTCGTATAGGGCAAACAAACGGTATTACTTTTAATGGTAATACCCCGTTCCCGTTCGATGTCCATGGTATCAAGAATCTGGTCTCGAAATTGACGTTGATCAACCAAGCCGACGTGCTGGATGAGTCGGTCGGCTAGAGTGGACTTTCCATGATCAATGTGGGCGATAATGCTGAAATTACGAATCTGTTTCATAGGGCTCGATTATTCATTCTAAATTTTATTAGAGAGTCGGTCAGGAACCTGGTCGGTTTTAGATTACCCCGGAACCGCTAGCTACGATAAGATAGTCGGCTATAGTCCGGTTGTCAACAAGGCCGGCGAACCTGTTCCTGCTCATTTTTTTAAATAACGGTCGAAAAATTCCCTGGTTCGAGGGATGGCATCTTCAGCCGCGGCCTGATTGTATTCCAAATGATGATGTAAGTAGTCTATCGCCTTTCTTTGAACATCGAACACATGATAAGCCCCGGGATAAACCTTTAGGGTGACGAGTTCCGGTTGAATAAGTTTGGCGACCAAGTCCTGACACAGAGAAGACGGAGTCCAATCATCCTTATCCCCGATCAGGATGAGCAGTGGCGCCGCCACTCGGTCAAGATGGGAGAAGCAACGAGGATAGTAAGACACGGCGGCTCTAAAAAGCCGGGCGGCCTCTTCGGATTGGACTACCTGCAACACCGTGGAGCCGCCATGGGAATATCCGATGATGCCGAGAGAATCAGGTCTGATGAAAGTCTGACGCTTTAAATATTCAGCCGCGGCAACCGCGTCACCGGCCCGTTGTTTCAAAGTAACCGCGTCCACCTTGTCACATACTTCCTTGAAACCTCGAGGGCCGAAGCTGTCCACCATCAGAGTCGCATATCCCCATCCGGTCAGCCGTTCCGCCCCATCCCGTTCCAGCCGGTTAATGCCGGCGCAGCTATGCATGATGATTACGGCCGGAAAAGGGCCGGTCCCGGCGGGCAGCTTGAGAATATAGTTACCTGGCAAACGATCGGCGGCCGGCGCCGGTTGGCCGGAAAGATTTTGGGGTCCGGCGCAGCCGGTGACGGCCAAAGACAGGATGACCAGGAAAGCCCACACACGGGAACGGATCCAAATAAAATTT
>JADFXS010000314.1 GCA_015233515.1 Deltaproteobacteria bacterium
GGCATGAAGCCTAACCTTTTCTTGATGGTTGAGCGCAAATATCCTTTGGAACCAGGTTGGAAAAAGGGTGAGCTTCGACTCGTTCGAAGGGGGAGGGAGCGACCCTTCCCCCTCCTATCAGGGCAAAGCCGCAAGTTTCAAACTGCTACAGTACTCGTTGATCTACCGGCGGTAACCACTGGTATTGCCAGGTTTCGGTCAGAGTGGCTCCACCTATCCTCAAGAAACAACGCAAATCCACCGGTTCAGTCCCTTCGGGTCTGAGATCGAAAATTGCTCTTCGACCGCTGGTGACCCTCAAGGGACGGGCGGAAACGTTTTCCACCTTGCCTCTGGAAGCTGTGATGACGGCTTCCACCGGGGCTTTGGCCGAGAGCATCGGCAGGTCGCCGCCGGAGAAATCTATGACGAATTTTCGGCTGTAATAAGGTCTTTTTTGGCCGACAATTCCGCCGATACCGAGGCGGGTGGAAACCACTTCGGCCAGGGGGGCGCGGATCGGCGACTTTTCGCACCAGTGAAGGCGATAAGCATAGTTTAATTCATCGCCGGTTTTAATTGGACGATCCGGGTTCCAGAAAGCCACGATGTTATCGAAGGTTTCGTCCGCGGTCGGTATTTCGACGAGCATAACCGCGCCGCGGCCCCATTGGCCGATGGGTTCAACCCAGACACTGGGGCGGAGATGATAAAAGGCCCAATCATCCAGATAGTGCTCGTATTCCCGATCGCGCTGCAACAGACCGAATCCTCTAGGGTTCTCGTCCATATAGCTGTTGACCCGCATATAGTGGGGATTGCCCAAGGGCCGCCAGATCCATTCTCCGGCCCCGGTCCATACGGACAGGCCGTCGGAATCATGGATTTCCGGCCGGAAGTCGTCACTCATACGCCGGTCATTTTCTCCACATTGGAACATGCTGGTCAGCGGGGCAATACCTAGGCGCTCTATAGGCTTGCGGATGAACAGCGTGGCTTCGACCTGCATCACTAAAGTATGGCTCGGAAAAATTTTAAAGGTATAGGCTCCGGTTACGCTTTCGCTGTCCATAAGCGCATGGACGGTGGTCACTGTCTCGCCTGGTTTGGGGCGGACCAGCCAGAAGGCTATAAAATGAGGAAATTCCTCAGGCCGCGGCATGCCGGTTTCCACGGCCAAACCGCGACAGGACATGCCGTATTGTCTGGTTCCGCTGGTGGCCCGGAAATAGCTAGCCCCCAGAAAAGCCACCAAGTCGATGTCAAAGTCGTTTTGATAATGGACCCGGAAGCCGGCAAACCCCAGATCCGGGGGCAAAGGCGAATCAAACTTGGCTTTGCCATAATCGAACAATTCCGAGGAATAAGGTATGACCCGCGCGACACCGTCCACAACTTCATTGATGGTCACCGACTGTCGGAAATAAAGACCCAAGTGAAAGAGCCGGATCTGAAAGGCCAGGGGTTGGTCGCGCCACAAGCTATGCTTCGGGTCGTATAAGATGGAATTGTATTGATCCCAAGTCAGGTTCGCCACTTCGGGGGGGATAGCCCTGGCTGAGGCGACAAAAGGCGTGGCCGCCAGTTTTTTGGCTTCTTCTTTCAGCCATTCAACGGTGAAGGGCACCCCGCTGACAGATCCCTGGGCCAAAGCCGGGGAAGGAGACCACAAAGGCCCCAGGGCGCCCCAAGCCGCCAAACAAGCCGCTCCTTTTAAAAAATCCCGTCTTCTCAGGCCGGGCTTTTCAGGCCGGCTGGTTATTGACTTATTCATGGTCAACAACAAGTTATTCACAGTTACTATTACTCCTTAATCATCGCAAATTTAAATAGTCATTACAAAGTCAGTGGTTATCGAACTTATACCTGAACGTGGCCAGGAAGCGGGCCCGAACCGTCCCCAATTATTGAAGTCGCCTTTCCATGCCCGTCACCTTCTTAATTCCGCACGAAAAAGAAGGATAAAATTTCTGACATCCATTGTATTTTTATATCAGAGGCTTGTGGATAAATGCAATAACAAGTCGTAGAAAGGGGTCATCACCCGAGGTGCGGTTGATGACATACCGGCGAGCGCATTCCCCGGAGCTTGCCATGAGGGATATCACGCCTCATGGAGAACGCTTGTATCTCGAAGGAAAAATCCGGTGCTACAGGACCATCCTGATTCGGGCGGCCTGTTGGCTTTGATTCCCGGCTTGGCCGATCGCATAGGGCCTGAAGTCCTCGCTTTGATTTTCATGTCCGGTCTGCCGTCAGTCCATGGAGTTTGAAGCAAGTCGATCCGGACGGTCAGGTTTTGGGGGTAATCGTTTATGGTCCGGTTACTCCGGTCAGCCAAGCCCTGGCTTCACCTACGGTAAACAGGGAACCGGTGACCAGTATGAGGTCCTTGGGGCCGGCCGCGGCTTTGGCGGCTTCGATCGCCTCGGATAACCTCTCATGACGGCTCATCGGTCCTAAAAAATTCTTTACATGCCCGGCCAGTGTTTCCGGTGACGCGGCGCGGGAATACTCCGGACGGGTCAGATACAGCGACTTGGCCAGCGGCAACAACGGAGCCATGATGCCGACCTGATCCTTGTCGGCCATAATGCCCATGACCAAGTGTAATTGATCGTAACTTAGACCGGATAGCGTTTTGGCCAGGGCTCTGGCGCCTCCGGGATTATGCGCTCCATCCAGCATTAATTTGGCTTGTTTCGGTCGAGTCTGATTCGAATTATCGATGAAAATTTCGGCCCGGCCCGGCCAATATACCTTCAACAGGCCATCTGGTATGTTATTCAGCTGAATTTGGAAACCGAACGACTTCATGAGGAGTTCCACCACGGCCAAGGCCAAGGCGGCATTACTGACCTGATGAGGTCCGATGAGCCCCAGTTTGAGCTTCGAGTATTTGTTTACGAGCCCATAGTAATCAATCAGGCCGTCCGGTCTGGTTCTGATCCGGAAATCCCGGCCAAGGGCCAGAACCGTCGCGCCGACCCGGGCGGCCGTTTCCTCGAAAAGTTCTTTGAGAGCCGGGCGCTTTTCGGCGGTAACCAAGTCAATGCCCGGTTTGATGATTCCGGCCTTTTCCCGGGCGACATGTTTCAAGGTCGGCCCGAGATATTCGGTATGCTCCAGGGAAATATTGGTAATAACCCCGATCAAGGGCGTAATGATGTTGGTGGCATCCAACCGGCCGCCCAGACCAGTCTCGATGATGGCTAGATCGACTTTTTCCTCGGCGAAATACAAAAGAGCCATGGCGGTGACGAATTCGAAAAAGGTGGCCGGTTCATCTAGCGAACTGACGGCTTTGACCCGGGCGGCCAGATCGCTTACGGCTTCCGGCGGGATCATTTCCAGCCCATCCCTGGAACCGATGACCATTCGCTCACGGAAAGTCACTAAATGGGGAGAAGTGTAAAATCCGACCTTGTATCCAGCCATCCTGAGCATGGATGTAATGGACGCGCCCACCGAACCTTTGCCGTTTGTTCCGGCAATGTGAATACATTTGAGCCGGCGATGGGGGGATTCCAGGCCGGTCAAGAGTCGTTCGGTGGAAGATAAGCCGAATTTAATGCCGAATTTTTGCAGGGAAAGTAAATAATCGATCGTCTTTTTGTAGTTCATCCGCTTCATCCAATGCAAAAATATATCAAATATTTTGCTATTTGAAGAGCTGTTTTGCAATTACCTCTGAAAACCAGAGATATTATTGCCCGGGAGACTTGGGGGCCAAACCCAAATAATCTTAGTTCCCGCGCATGATTAACCATAATAAATCGTGCGCTATTGCGCCTGCCGTGGGGACCATGGCATGGATTTCGCGTTCCGGTCAATACTTTTTCGCGGCCTGGTGCTTTTCGATCTTTTGCCCGGCGATTACGCCCTCTTTCAGGTTCTTTATTTTTAATGAAAAGTCGTCTTTAAAAACATGACGGTTCGGTCTGGCATTCAGACCACGAACAATATCGCCGATAGGCGGAATCTCGTCTTGGAGGTAAAAATATTTGGGGACTTTGGGGAGCGTATAGAGCAAGAATAAAATCGTCGATTTAATAAATGGTCGCTTCCTATTTATTGACAGTCGAGTGCTCTACCTATATAGTTGACGAAAGTTATCATCCCCTGGATGGGGTCTGGTTTGGCTAAGAAGGGCTTGATTCAACTAG